>JAEWVV010000155.1 GCA_023458995.1 Bacillota bacterium | reverse complement strand
CACATAACCAATATCGTATTGTGATGGTTACAGCTGATAAGGAAGTATTCACATTAAAAGATTGGACATCACTCACCACTCCTAACGGATCAGGTAGAGTTACAGGTATTGAAATACCTTCAGGTGTTAAGGGTAAGACAGTTGCTGTTGTTATTGAACAACGTTTAACTGAAAGAGATAATAACGCTGAAGTTCATATTAAGGGTATTTGGATTAACCAATACACACCTGTAACTGCAGTATCTTATGAAGTATCAGAAGGTACATATGGACAAGGTGCATCATTTAATTTAACTGCAAGTGTTACACCACATAACGCAACCGATAAACGTTTAAGTTATGTTGTTACACCAGCAAGTACAGGTGTTACAGTAGATAGCTCAGGTAAAGTTACCATTGCAAGTGATGCAACTATCGGTAATTACACAATTAAAGCTATTTCACTTGATAATAACCAAGTATCTGCTGATTATACATTAACCGTTGAATCCAATGTTCCATTAACAGATTTTAGTATTGTAGGTATAGAACATAATGATATCTTACATGCAACATTTGGAACAATCATCGGCGGTGGTGGACGTGAAATTAACGTATCCGATGCTCCACTACAATTACACTTTACATTTAATGAAGGTGCAAGCAACCAAACATGGAATTATAACATAACAGGTACAAGCGTAACATTAAATGAAGCAGGATTATTAGCCTATAACGGTGTTGGTGAATCAACAGTTGTTATTACACCTGCTGGTAATGAAACATTAGCAATTACATTCACTGTGAATGTAGAAGCATATGATGAAGCAAATCTTGTTGTAGCTGGCGTTCAAATCAATGAAACAGAAGCAAACAATAAGGTTGCTACAACAGAAACATCATGGAAGACAAAACAAGCAGTCTTAGCAGATTGGCAAGCGAAGAATATCAACCGTGATCACGGTGGATCTAAAGTTGCTGATTTCACAGATGGTGATGGAAGAATCGTCTTTGAAGGACATGCAACCGAAGCTAACTTCTTAAGCCCAATCAACCAAGTTTGGACAAAAGTTCATGTTGCTGAAGCTATTGAATCATTTACATTTAAAGTACGTAGCCATGATGATGACCGTATTTTAGAAAGTACAAACTTTAGAGTGAGAGTCATCACTTTAGGTAATACACCAGAAGTTGTTGAACTCATTGGTTGGACAACCGTTGCTGGTCGTTGGAAGCAATACCAAGAATGGTTTAATGTTACATTAGATATTTCTGATTACCAAAATCAAGAAATCATTATCTTAATTGAACAAACCGGAAGCTTACAAAACAATGGCAACTGGGCTAAATATAGCGATAGCGGTGCTGGCGCATACCTCCATATGCGAGATTTCGAACTACTTGAAACACCTGCTCCATCGTTAGAAAGTCTATATCAAGTTCGTCAAGCATTCACACCACACATCAATTTAGATGGTACAGGTTGGGCAACACAAAATAACCCATACAAGATGAATGTTTACACTGAAGGTACAGTTAATCCATTTAAGATGGTTTATGGTGGCGCACTCGGTGCATCACTACCACTTGGTACAACCACACCATTTATTCAAAATGGTAGTAGTGAAGTTCCAATGTTCTACATGTGGGGATTATATCCTGCATTAAATAACAATCATGTTGATAACGCAGTTACTTATTCTCTTGTTGAAGAAGATAATGAAGTGATGACACTTGTTGATAACGTATTAACGATTGTTGGTAGAGGAACTGCAGAACTTCTTGTAAGTTATAATAAATTTGGTAGCACAACTGAAAAAGTATCAATGATTGTTACAATCGAATCAGTTGAACTTGATCCGATTGCAGTTGAATCAATCGAGTTAACCCCAAATGAAGGTTCATATGTCTTAGGTGCATCCTTCCAATTAATGCCTACAGTACTACCTAATGATGCATCTGATAAACGCATTTCATTTAGTGTAACTCCTACATCAGGAGTAACCGTAAGCAATACAGGTTTAGTTTCAATCGCTTTAGATGCAACTCCAGGTGAATATAGCATTTTAGTTACATCTGTTGATGTAGAAACTGTTGTTGCTGAATATGTATTAACCGTTTTAACTAAACCAGAGTTTATTGATGTAAGTGCTGGTAAAAACTATAAGTTTGAAACAGCAAATGAATTTGATGATTTCACATCAATTTCAGTAGATAAAGATGCAGCAAACTATGCAGTCTTAAATAAGGCAATCGCAGGCGACTGGAATATCTGTTTAGATGGTGGCGACTGTGATGGTATTCAAGCTGCAGTTGTCTTGTCAGGTGCAGATGCATCAACTCAAGATGCCGATATTAACTCATGGATTAGCATTAAAGTTAAGTTAGGTGAAAACCAAGCATTAAAATTTGTTGTTGGTACAGATTCCGGTGCAGCACACTTTGCAGCGAAGATCATTGACTCTGAAAACGTTGAAACTATTTTAACTAATCAACAAGTTGGTATCTGGCAAGTTCTACCTGGCGGATATAATGTTGGCAACTTAATTGGCAACTACGATTTATCAGCTTGGGCAAATGAAACAGTTACTGTCATGTTTATGTATGATCATTTTGAAACATCAAGTTCACGTATTTTCTTAGATAGTATAGAGTTTGTTGTCTTAGATTACGTAAACGTAACAAGTGGTAAAACATATAAGTTTGAAACAGTTACAGAATTTAATGCATTCACATCAAGTTCAGTAGACCGAGGTACAACAAACTACGCAGTCTTAAACAAAACAATCGATAGCAACTGGAATATCTGCTTAGCAGAAGGTGGCGATTGTGATGGTATCCAAGCAGCTGTTGTATTATCTGGTGAAGATTCATCAACTGAAGATATGGATGCTAACTCATGGATTTCAATTAAAGTGAAGTTAGGCTCTAATCAAGCATTACAATTTGTCGTTGGTACAGATGCAGGTGCAGCACACTTTGCAGCTAAAATCATCGATTCAGAAAATGTTGAAACTATTCTTACAACACAAACAACAGGTATTTGGCAAGTTCTACCTGGTGGATATAATCAAGGTAACTTAGCTGGCAACTACGATCTATCAGCATGGGCAGGCGAAGTTGTAACAGTTATGTTTATGTATGACCAATTTGAAACAAACGGATCACGTATTTTCTTAGATACAATTCGCTTTGTTGAAGTCGTTTAAGATTTATAAATACATGAAAACTGCCTGGAACTTAGCTTCCAGGCAGTCACTTCATCTTTGGAGGTTTGGCATGAAAAAATTCATCATGATCCTAGCATTAGGGTTATTAGCATTAACGCTTTTCTCTTGTACTACAGGAGGACAAAAAGAAGGACAATTAACAGTTTGGTGGCCAGGTGGATCACCTGCTGAAAGAGCAGCCATCGATGAAGCGAAACGGTTATATGAATTAGAAAATCCCGATGTGACAATTACGATTGTACCTCAGTCAACTTCGAACTTCTATATGGATTATATGATGTCATTAAATGGTAATACATTTCCTGATATCGCATATGTAGACCACGTCTACATTCAGCAGCTTGTTTATAATGGAGCGATTGCTAACTTATCTGATGCAGGGCTGGATTCCATTAAGGATACATTTATTGATTCTCTGTGGGCACCAAACACTTATGAAGGTAGTCTTTATGCGCTTCCTTTTTCTGCAAACGTGTTAGTAACTGTCTATAACAAAACAATCTTAAATAATGTTTTAGGTAAAACAGTAACAAGTGATGATATTCCTGATAACTTTGATGAGTTACTTACAATATCAGAACAAATTAAAGCTTATAACACAGCAAATAACTTAACAGGTGATGATGCAATTACACCTTATACACTTCCTTCAGGAACAGGTAATAACTCCATGGGTGCGATGGCATATCTATCATATGTTGCACGTTTAGGTGGAAAGATTATTTCTGATGACTTAAAAACCATGATGCTAAATGATGGTCCTTCAAAAGAAGCAGCTGAACTGATTGCTGAACTTGGTTCATTAGGGTATTCACCTGCACGTTTTGAAGAAGGACGTTTTGAATCAGGTAAGGTTGCATTTATCGAAATGGGGCCATGGAAGATGATTGAATACGGACGTATTGCTGAAAACAAAAATATTGAGTTTGGTTATGCACCGATTATCAAATTAAAAGAAAATGGTTCAAGAGAAAGTGCATTAGGTTTATATTCTTTAGTTGTTACAGAAAAAAGTATTAATAAAGAATTAGCGATTGACTTCATTGAGTTTATTACAACCAATGACGATCTTCAAATTCTTCATAATACGGCTCAAAGTTTAATGCCTACAACAAAGACAGCCTTACAAAATGAATTCTACACAGGACCTGTCTGGGAGATTTATAAAGAACAACTCAATCATAACGTTGCACGTCCAGGTTCACCCGAATGGGCTGAAATGGAACGTCAACTTGGTGATTTCGTAACTGCATTACTCAATGGTACAAGAGATGCTGAGTATGTCGCATCACTCAATTACGCTTTACAAAGAACACTAGACGAATTATATAGATGAGGTAGTTTATGCAACAGGTATCCCAACAAAAGAAGTCTTTTCTAATTAGATATAAGAAAGAAATCAAAGCATACTCTTTAATATCGTTTGCTTTAATCTGGTGGGGTATCTTTTTCGTTCTCGCATTTTTTAGATCCTTTTACTTTAGTTTCACGGACCTAAGATTTTCCATCGACGGTATTACGCGATTTACATTTGAAAACTATGCGCGTATCTTAAATCCTAATCATGATCTCTTCGATCCACTTTTCTGGTCATCGCTTAAGACGACCTTAACCTGGACAATTGTGATGATGATTGGTAATAACCTTATGGGTTTACTGATGGCGTTTCTTTTAATGAAATTAAAGAAAGGTTCTAGGTTTTTCCTCGCATTACTCTTCTGGCCGACTTTAGTGAGCGCGGTTGTTGGAGCTGATTTAACGAAAATGATTTTTAGCAGTAGTGAAAGTGGTTTAATGAATCAACTGATTGGCATATTTAATATTGCACCAATCAGCTGGTTTGATGATACACAGTTTGCGTTAATCGGTTTAATGATTACACCATTCCTACTTGGATTTTCTGTTAAATTACTGATTTATTATGCAGCAATGTTATCAATTCCTAAATCGTATTATGAAGCTGCAGAGTTAGAAACGACGAGTCAGTTTAAAGTGTTTAAAGGAATTACATTACCTTTAATTAAGAATGCGATTGTTTTAAATGTCATTTTATCAGTTATTGATGGATTTAAAGTCTTAGGACCCATGCAGTTGGTTACTAAAGGGGGACCTGATAATAAGACGTTATCTACAGTACTTTATATTTATCAACTTGGTTTTGAACGATCGAGAATGGGTCAAGCATCTGCTTATGCGTTTATCTTGTTTGGGATTATTTTAATCTTCACACTCATTCAATTAAAGATTAGTGGTAAGGAGGCTGAAACCCTTGAATAATAAACGAAAAAAGATTGTTATTACGGTTATTGTTATCCTTATCTTAAGTGCAGTTGCGTTTATGCAGACATTCCCGTTTTATTTAAAACTTGTAGATTCACTCCATCATATTGATTTTATTCCTGAATATAATGTCTTATATTGGTTACCTCAAAGATTTCATCCAGCCAATTATGCACTCGCATTTGCAAGGGGTGACTTACTCGTTGGTTTAATGAATAGTATTATCCACACGATGTCATTTACAGCAATCAGCTTAGCGATTGCTTTAGTCACGGGCTATGTCTTAGGCAAGATGGAGTTTAAAGGTAAGAAAGTTGTTACCATCCTCTTACTTTCAACTATGATGATTCCAGGTGAAGTGATGATGATTCCAAACTTCTTACTTGTTCAACAACTGGGATGGACCAATAACTTACTTGGTATTATTTTACCTGGTATCGTAAACGTATTCGGTATTTTCTTAATCAAGCAGTATATGAATAATATACCTGATGCAGTCTTAGAATCTGCCGATATTGATGGTGCTAATGAGATTACTAAAATCTTTAAAGTCGTACTTCCTATGAGTAAACCGGTTGTGATTACGTATTCCATCTTGACGTTTACATCCACATGGAATGACTATCTATGGCCAATGATTGTTATCAAAGATCCTAAATTTTTTACACTTCAATTGAAGATGTATCAATTCTATCCTCAATTTGGAGGAGCAGCAGATGGATTTGTGAGATCTGCTGGGATGATCATGATAACAATCCCCATTATTATCATGTATATCTTGTTTCAAAAATATTTCCTTGCCTCATCGAATGTGGCAGGTATTAAATAGGAGGATTCATGAAAAAATTTGTTAGTTTAATGGTTATTCTCTTCCTGATGATTGGTATAGTCGCATGTCAAAAAACTGAAGACGATGATGAAACAAAACCTGTTCCAACAGAGCCAACCCCTCCAC
>JAEWVV010000154.1 GCA_023458995.1 Bacillota bacterium | reverse complement strand
GGCATGGATAGAAACTAAACAAGTATGACCTTGTTTAAGCCATGAGTCGATTGTTTTGGCTCTTATTTCTCGTGCAGCAAGTAAGTTTTCATGCATGAAAGAGTGCCTTTCCTTCCTTTGACATTAAATATTGATAGGTTGCTTTTGGTACTAAATGTTTAATCTCATCATAACGATGCTCAATCATCATTGTTCTAACCGTTGAAGCTGAGATGATTTCATCTTGGTGTTTTTTTCTTTCAATGATCTTCAGTTTATCACCAAGGAGATTTTTCATGACTTCATTATAAAGTGCTGTAAACTCATCTTTAGGTTCAGAACCTACATACCTGTAACTCAGTTCAAACAAAGGAAAGAAGTATTGTTTGAAAAGTGTAATATCAAGCTCCATATATTTTCTAGATATATCATTAACTTCCTTTAAAAAATAAGTTGGGAAAGTTGCTAAACTGATGATATAAGGTGTAGAAGGTATGATTTGGACATTTTTTAAATGCTTGATTGCCTGTTTGACAAGATTAAAGCGAACATTAAATGGAAAAACTGATTTATTTTCTTCAACCAAAAAGATAATAACGTCATCAACTTCCTTTGAGCATGTTTCGATTAAATAAAGGTGTCCATTCGTAATTGGGTTACAGTTCATGACAATGCCTGCCTTAACACCATGTCGAGGTTTCATTTGCACTTTTGTAAAAAGTAGTCGATCATTAATGGGATAAAGTCTATTCTCAAATAAAGCGATATCTTTTGTTTCAGTAATGAGTGAGAAATTATATTTATTAAAGTATGATTTGTTTTCAGGTTTCGTAAATATGAAGTATTTATTGATATTTCTTTCTTCATAAAGACGCATCACATAATGTAAAAGATGACCGGTGATCTGTTCACCCTGACGGTCTTCTTTGATTGCAATCATTTTGATCACATTCTCATGGGTTGAAATAGTTCCAACCATCTCATCTTCATCGTAGAGATTATAGGTTTCTGTAACATGTTCATCGATGATAAGTTCTTGTGATTCAAGTAGATTTTTAGTTAGCAATCGTTCTGATTCAGTTTTCACTAATACAAAATGAAAGGACATCCTATTCTCCTTGATATTGATAGATGCTATCAATGATGGATCCATCACGATAACGAACAAGACCAATGACTTTGCTTTCTTTCGTGAAATCTTTAGGAACACCAGTGATTTTATGTGCAATTGCAAGAAGTTCTTCAATTGTCATAATCGGTAATGAGGAATTCTTTAATTTTTCAATCAAATCTTTTCTTCTTGGATGAATAGCTATTCCACGTTCAGTGACTAATACATCAACAGTCTCACCAGGTGTAGTAATCGTTTTAATTTGATTTTTAATAACTGCAAGTCGTGATTTAACGAGATTAGAAGTAATAATCGTTAATTTCGCACCATATGCAGTATCTGAGTGACCACCGGAACCACCAATGATATGACCAAAGGAATCGGTTATAACATTAATATTAAAATCAAGATCGATTTCGGTTGCACCAAGTACGACAACATCGAGATCATTAACGATGGGTTTGTCATAGGGATTACCATACTCAGATGCGCTCATCATCACATGATTTTTGTTTCGTTGATAAGACTTGATCGCTTCTAAATCAAAACACTGAACATCATAGAGTTTTTCAAATAAACCTTCTTCATGCATTTTTACTAAGAAACTAGTGATACCACCAGATGCAAAACTTCCAACAATTTTCTTTTCTTTCATGATGTGACGAATATCTTCAGCAACAGCCAAAGAAGTACCACCAGCACCTGTTTGGAAACGGAATCCTTTTTTAATATACCCTAATTCTTCAATGAGTTTCGCTGTGTTTTTAGCAATTTTTAATTGAATGGGGTCTCGTGTTGGTTTTGTTGTACCACTTTGGATACCTGTTGGATCTCCAATAGATGGGACATGTAAAATAAGATTGACATAACGTCCATCAAGATCAACCTTTTTAACACGATCGACTAGGTTATCAGTAACAATTACTTTATGTTTGGCATAAAGAAGATCAGGAATTGCATAACCAAGTGATCCACATGCAGAAGGGCCTTCAATACCATTACCATGGCCGAATCGGTCAGAAGTTGGACATGCAATAAAAGCAACATCAATCGTTAATTCACCAGATTCAATCGCACGAGGTCTTCCACCATGGGTATCCATAATGAAAAACTCTTTTAAATAACCTTGTTCAATCACTTTAGCGACTGGACCATTCATATAGTTTGTATATATCTTTGTAATCGTACCATTCTTAATAAGTGGTACCATCGGTTCATGTATCGGAAAAATAGCACTTGGAGCAAGTGTTATATTTTTTAGTTTGCGTTTCTTAATTTCTGCAAGAACCATATTTAAGACGCCATCACCATTTCTTAAATGATGATGAAAAGAAAGTGTCATACCATCCGTAATTTGAAGTGCGTCGAAAACAGATGACATATCATTTAAAACTTGTTTGGTTCCACCGCCAATAATGACTTCATCGATCAGTTTGCGTTTCTTTGTTTTAATGAGTATATCTGCACCTTGAAAAGGAGTGAAACCCTCTGGAATCAAGCGATTAAGTACGTTTTTTTGTTCGCTCATTGTTTCACCTTCTCCAATAATTTTTTAGCACGCAAAATGATGGGCTTATCCACCATCTTGCCATCGACAGAAAAAGCACCTTTACCTTGTTTGATTGCTTCTTTCTCAGCTTCAATAATGCGCTTTGCATGTTCGATTTCTCTAAGTGATGGTGAAAAACATTGATTGATTACATCAATTTGTATGGGATGAATGCAAGCCTTACCATTCATACCAAGTTTTTTAGCATGATTTGAATCGTAATGAAGACCATCAAAATTGGATACATCGGTATAAGGTGTATCAATCGCATCTTTTCCATAAGCTTTTGCTGCATAGATGATCATTTGTCTTGCAAGTAAAATTTCTTCACCCACAAGAGTGCGTTCAACTTCAAGATTGGTTGCTAGATCTTCAGCACCCAGAAGAAGTGCTGAAACACGAGGGTGTGCTGCAATCTTATCAACTTCAAATACCGAAATTGCTTGCTCAATGATTGGAATTAGCATCATTTGATTTCTTTTATGACTCTTCTCAAGTTTAGATAAAATTATATCGATCTTTTCAATTGAAGCATACGTTGCTTTGGGTAACATGATGGTATCTACATTTAGACTAACAACACGTTTAATATCATCATCAAAAAATGGAGAATCAATGTCATTGATTCGAATAATTAATTCAGTATCTTTTAAGTCAGAGGTCTTTAAATATTCTGAAAGAAGATCCCTTGCGGCATCTTTTTCTAAAAGTGAGATTGCATCTTCAAAATCGAAGATGATACCATCTGCTTCAAAAATATCAGCATTTTGAAGCATTGCAGGTGAATTGGCAGGTATAAAAAGGAGGCTACGTCTCATTTCTTTTCCTCCAATCTGTTGATAGCAGTTAAAAGTCTGGCGCGAATTGTGTAATTAAGCGCACCTTTATCTTGAATATGCACTTTCATTTTTTTAATCTTCTTACTTATGAGAACTTCTCTAATCACACGTTCAATTTCATCACCAAAAGCATCTTTGACGATGCTTTCGATGATAATTTCAAGTTGTATTGATTCTTCGACTGTGATTAAACAGTCATTTGATTCAAGAGTTCCCGCGGTTGCATATTTCATAGATTCACCTTATTTTCGGGCATTTGTTAAAGCGATCACACGCTCCATCATATTATTGATAATCATATAACCAGAATCAACATCCATACCTGGTTTAGCTAAAACTAAATCAGCTTCGCATGCGATAGCAACAGATGTCGTTGCTTCTGCAGAAAGATTCGTTTCATTACATGTTCCACCTGAGTATGCACCAATACCATTTGATTTGCAATAAAGAATAGCTTCTGCAATATTATTAATTCCACCCAAGTCAGGGGTCTTAATTTGGAGCATATGACCAGCTTTTTGGTCTGCAAAATAACGAATATCGTCTAATGTGTTACACCATTCATCAGCAACAATTTCAACAGGAGTTCCTAATTGGTCAAGACGTTTAGTAATTTCTCTTAAGCCAACCATTGTTCCTTCACGATCACCTGTATCAATTGGTCCTTCAATACGAAGGAAGAAGGGTTTAGCAATTTGTGATAATTCAACTAAATAATTAACAATACGGTCGATATCATAATTAAATGCGATACCAAGTGTTCCGTAAACGTCAATATGGAAAACAGGTGTATAGTTTGGATCTTGACGTTTAGCTAATACTCTTTCTCTTAACCAAGCGACATAATCTTTTAGTATTTCACCGTTATATCCCAATTTATCTTTAACGTTGTTGATTAAAGCATGTGGCATTGAATCAACTTCTTTTAAAATCATTTTATCGACGTTATTG
>JAEWVV010000153.1 GCA_023458995.1 Bacillota bacterium | reverse complement strand
CACCGAGGTGCTTCGTTCGACTTGCATGTATTAGGCACGCCGCCAGCGTTCATCCTGAGCCAGGATCAAACTCTCCATAAATTTATGTTTTGTTTGTTAATAGCTCTTTTTTTAATCTCTTTTTTTTAAATCTCGATACACTCATCATCATTCAGTTTTCAAAGACCTTGCGCACATCCCTTATCAGGCGTGCTTATACATTCTATCATTATAAAATGACCTTGTCAATATCTTTAGCAGAGTTTTTATTACTCAACTACAAGGTCTTATTATAAATGGTGGAGGGGGGCAGATTCGAACTGCCGAACCCGTAGGGAGTAGATTTACAGTCTACCGCGTTTAGCCACTTCGCTACCCCTCCATTTTTGGGCTTGCTTTTATATTCTATCGTATCATTTAAGAAAATGCAACCACTTTTAATATAAAAATCGCTTTTTGTCTTTTTAATGATTTTTATTCAAAAGAAAAGACTATTTTTATCTCATTATTTGGCTGTTTTGAGATGACTCATAGTCTTATGCTTTTCTTTTACATAGTAAACTAATCGGTTGTTGTCACGATGTTTTTAATCTTTTTATCGAATTCCATTTTCATCATCATGACTTCGCGATCACATTTGGTACATTTAATCCTTACTTCAGCACCAATGCGTTCGACTAACCAAACATCATTTCCACACACATGTTTCTTTTTTGTAACTACTTTATCGCCAACATTGTATTTCATTTTTTGATCAATCTTTCAATTATTTCATCAGGTAATTGATCTTTTAAGTAAATGACAATTTTCTTATCATCTATTTTAACTTTATAACCCAATTCATGAGATAACTTTTTCTCTTGAACACTATATTTCGTCGTCTTTTTTCGTTCGATCTTATTCGTTTTAACTTCCTCTTGGGTTAGTTCTTCGATTTGTCTTACACTTAATTGGTGACTAATAATTCTGTGAGCTAATTTAATAATCTTTTCTTGATTCTCTAGTTTACTTAAAGCTCTAGCGTGACCCATGCTGATAGCATTGGTTAATAATAGGTGTTGTACTTCCTGGGGAAGATTGAGTAGTCCAAGTGTATTCGTCACATGAGAACGGCTCTTACCAACTTTTTCTGCTAATTCAGTTTGCGTCAAATTGAGACTCTTCATGACAATTTTATATGCTTCAGCTTCTTCGATAGGTGTTAAATTTTCTCTTTGTAAGTTTTCTGCTAGAGCAATTTCGGCAACTTTAGCTTCTTCATACTGTCTAATAATGGAAGGTATAGTTTTTAATCCAACTTTTAGAGTAGCTCTATAACGACGCTCACCAGAAACAATAATATACCCTTGTTTAACCTTTTTTAAAATAATAGGTTGGAATACACCATGTTCCTTGATGGATTGAGCTAATTCATTAATTTTTTCTTCATCAAATATGCGACGAGGTTGAAAAGGATTGGGCTTAATATCCGATAGCAAAATTTCTTCAATTACTTCTCCTTCGAGTACATCATCAATATGATGTTCTTGTAATAAGTCAGTGAATGTTCTTGCTTTTTTATCTTCGCTCATTATTGGTCACAATCTCCTTTGCTAAAGATTTATATAATTTTGCAGCAGGTGATTTAGGTGCGAACGTTAATACTGGTAACCCATATGTCGGTGCAACTTGAGCAGCAACGTTGCTTGTAATGATCGTATCAAATACGCCTTCTTTGAAATAGTCCTTAATCTCGTGGACTATTTCCCATCCTGCTTTTGTTCGTTTATCAAGCATCGTGAGTAAAACGCCTTCAATTTCTAAATTACGATTGTTTACTTTCATCTTTTTTTGAACGATACGGATTGTATTAAGTAATTGAGTTAATCCATCTATAGCTAGAAACTGGCACTGTACTGGGATTAATACCGAGTTTGCTGCATAAAGTGCGCTTATCGTGAGTAAACCTAAACTTGGTGGACAGTCGATCAAGATGAAATCATAAAGGTGAGCAATTTGAGCCAGTTTATGACTTAAAATATACTCACGATCATCGTGATCCAACTTCACCTCAATATGTGCAAGTTCTATAGTCGATGGAATAACATCAACATTAATTTCTGGTAAATGAATGATCGTTTCCTCAATTGTCTTCTGATCGAGTAAAACATCATGAATTGCTGAATATAACATACTTCGGTTGATGCCAAGGCTTGTTGTCGTACTTGCTTGCGGGTCAAAGTCTACAAGTAGTACTTTTTTATTGTGCTCTGCTAGGGCTGCAGATAAATTGACGCTTGTGGTTGTTTTACCTACACCACCTTTTTGGTTAGAAACCGCTATGATTTTTCCCATAATTCACCCGCTCCCTTCTCTATTCATTATAATGCCTTATGACTCATTTGAGTAAATGTTCTTGGATATCCTTTGGCATGCTTTGTTTTTTGAACAAGTATATTAGCCCGTTGTCCAAACTGATGTGGCAGTTCAAAACGTACTACTTTCTTGATTTCTCCACTTAGTATTTGAAGTGCATTTTTTGATTCATTCATTTCTTCATCACAATTTCCACCTTTAGGAGCTATAAAGAATCCTCCAACTTTAAGCATTGGAATTCCCATTTCTAAGATGAGTGATAGGTGACCAAGTGCACGAGCAGTGACAACCTCATATGCTTGTTGATGCTTGATTGCGAATAATTCATTACGAGCATGGTTGATCTCAACGCTATGCAAATCTAGTTTTTCAACCAGTTGTTTTAGAAATGTAATGCGCTTGCCTAACGAATCAATAATGGTTATTTTAAGATGTGGAAAAATGATTTTCAATGGGATGCTTGGAAATCCTGCGCCTGCACCCATATCACAAAGAGAATCTATGTTATTGAAATCTAACGTGTTAATCAGTGTGATGGAGTCATAAAAGTGTTTATAATAGACTTCATCTTTCTCTGTGATTCTAGTTAGGTTTGTGATTTTATTATATTCGATAAGAAATTCATAATACTGACTAAATTGATTCAATTGATTACTAGTCAAACTAAAGCCCAAAAGTTCTTTCATATCATTTTCAAAGCTCATGATGTTGAACTCCTGATTCTAGGTAAACGAGTAATATAGAGATATCTGCTGGATTAACACCAGAAATACGTGACGCTTGTCCAAGTGTTTGTGGTTTAATACGTGTTAATTTTTCTCTTGCTTCAGAAGATATATTCTTGATTTTTTTGTAATCGATGGTATTAGGAATGACTTTATTTTCAAGACGTTGCATTTTTTCAGCTTCACGAAGTGCTTTCTGGATGTAGCCTTCGTATTTGATTTTGATTTCGAGTTGTTCTAATAAATCCTCTGATATATTTTCATTCATAAAATACTGAACATCGGTTACACCAATTTCTGGTCTCTTTAAGAGATCAGATATAGATACTGCTTCAAAAATAGGTGCGGATTGTCTTGATGCCAAATATGCATTATTCGTGCTTGTTGGCATAATTTTTGTTTCTTCAGCACGCTTAACTAAGTCTTGAAACATTTGTTTTTTAGCAATAAACTTCTGATAAGTGCCCTCTTTGACTAATCCTATTTTATACCCATAGTCACGTAGTCTAAAATCAGCGTTATCATTTCTCAGTAAAAGACGGTGTTCAGCACGTGATGTCAGTAAACGATAAGGATCTAACACACCTTTGGTCACGAGGTCATCAATTAAAACACCAATATACGCTTCATGTCGCTGTAAGATCAGTGGTTCTTTGTTTGATACTTTTAGTGAAGCATTGATTCCAGCCATCAGACCTTGACCTGCAGCTTCTTCATAACCGCTTGTACCATTGATTTGTCCTGCACAATAAAGATTGCTAATTCTTTTTGTTTCTAACGTTGGATATAATTGAACAGGATTAATAGCATCATACTCAATTGCATAAGCGTACCTAATAATTTTGACATCTTCCATGCCTGGTATTGTTCTAATCATTTGTTCTTGAACGTGTCTTGGCATGCTTGTTGAGAAGCCTTGTACGTACATTTCATCAATTTCCATACTTTCAGGTTCAATAAATACTTGGTGTCTATCCTTATCACTAAAACGTACAACTTTATCTTCAATTGATGGACAGTATCTTGGTCCAACACCTTCGACAACACCACCATACATCGCTGACTCACCTAAATTGAGATTAATAATCTCATGCGTGCTTGTTGATGTATGTGTCAAATAACAAAGTTCTTTTGGATTTTCATCATAATAAATGCCATCAAAACTGAATGTATACTTGGTTTCGTCACCTGGTTGTGGAATCATTTTGTCATAATTAACGCTATTTCTTGCTACGCGAGGTGGTGTCCCTGTTTTTAATCTTAGGACATCAAAACCTAAATCTTTTAATTGTTTACTAATACCAAAAGTCGTAGGATCACCAATCGGGCCACTAATTGTCTTTTCTTTTCCAATAAGAACATTACTTGCTAGATAGGTTCCTGTTGTTAGAATAACTGTTTTTGTGTGATAGATTTCACCTGATTGGAGGACAATTCCTTTTACGGTTTGTTCTTCAATGATCAAATGATCGACGAGTGCCTCTAATAAATCAAGATTTTTTGTTTCCTTTAGGACACGTAAAATGATTTTGGGGTACTTCAATTTATCAATTTGTGCACGAAGTGCTCTAACTGCAGGACCTTTTGATGCGTTTAGCATCTTCATTTGAACTTGTCCTTCATCCGCACTTTTGGCCATTTGACCACCTAATGCATCAATTTCTCTAACAACAATGCCCTTTGCTGGCCCACCAATCGATGGGTTACACGGTAAAGAGGCAACCTTATTCAGGTTGCCAGTTACGAGCAATGTTTTCATATTCATACGTGCCATGGCGAGTGCTGCTTCAATCCCTGCGTGCCCACCACCGACAACGATACCATCATAAATCATGTAATCACTTCTTTAGCTAAGTTTCTTAATATAGTATTCTGCTACTTTTTCTGGAGTAAATCCATAATACTCAAGTGCTTTTTCAAGTGGCGCACTCACACCGAATTGATCAAGTCCATAAACTTGGTCAGCATATTTATACCATGATAAACTTGATCCCATTTCTAAAGCCAAAACTTTCTTTCGTTGGGGAAGTATTTCATTTTGGTATTTTATAGTTTGTTTATCAAACATGAAGTTTGATGGCATGCTGACAACTCTTAAGTCAAATCCTTTTGTTTTTAGAATGTCTTTAACCTGAATTGCTAAATCAACTTCTGATCCACAACCAAGTAATATGCCATCAAGTTTACTATCTTCTTTAGACACAATATATGCACCTTTTACTAAACCATCATAAGAGGTGGTCTTGTAATTCGTAACATTTTGACGTGTCAAAATAATGACAGTAGGTGTTGTTTTCGATTCCATAGCAATCTTCCAAGCGGCTAGTGTTTCATTAGCATCTGCTGGACGAATGACGTTTAGATTAGGAATCGCTCTAAGTCCTGTTAATTGTTCAATAGGTTGATGCGTTGGTCCATCTTCACCTACTGCTATCGTATCATGAGAGAAGACAAAGATAGAAGGAATTTGCATAATGGCAGCTAAACGAATAGCTGGCTTCATGTAATCACTAAATACGAAGAATGCTCCACCAAATACTTTTAATCCACCATGAAGGACCATACCATTGACGATTGCACCCATGGCATGTTCACGAACACCAAAATTAATGTTTCTTCCTAAACGGTTATTTTTATCGTAATGACCATCTGCACCTTTAGCTTTTGTAGAAGCTGTTAAGTCTGCAGATCCACCGAGTAGATTTGGATATAATGTGGATAACTTATTGATAATCTTTCCACTGATATTTCGTGTTGCTTCTTTAGGAACACTTATTTCACTTTGGAAATCAGCAAGATTAACATTGACTACACCCTTCATAAAGGATTGATATAATGCATAATCATTTGGGTATGCTACTTGATATTCATTCATTAAAAGTTGCCAACGTCTATATGCACGTTGTCCTCTTAATGTTACTTTTTTGCGATAATGATCGTAAATATCTTGTGGGATGACAAATGGTTCATAATCCCAATTTAGTTCTTTACGTAGGGCTTTGGCTTCATCAAATCCAATAGGTGAGCCATGAACCTTACTTGTACCCTTAATCGATGTACCATAACCAATAACTGTCTTGATTTCAATGATTGAAGGTTTTTCATTCATTTTTTTTGCTTTATTAATGGCTTTATTAATTAAAGATAGATTATTTCCATCTTGAACCTTTTGATAATGCCATCCCATAGCTTCAAACTTTTGTTGATGGTTTTCGCTATATGCAAGTGACACTTTACCATCTAACTGAATATCATTTGAGTCAAATAAAACGATGAGTTTACCTAATCCAAGATGGCCCGCTAAACTCATAGATTCCATAGCAACACCTTCTTGAAGGTCGCCATCACCACAAATAACATATGTATAATGATCAATGATATTGAAATTTTCTTTATTAAAACGCGCTGCAAGATGCGTTTCAGCAATTGCCATACCGACTGCATTTGAAATACCTTGTCCAAGTGGACCACTTGTTGTTTCAATGCCATCTGTATGACCATACTCTGGATGACCTGGAGTATTTCCAACTTGTCTAAAGTTTTTTAAATCATCTAGTGAAATCTTAAATCCTGATAAATGATTAAGTGCATAAAGTAACATCGAACCATGACCCGCAGATAAGATAAAACGGTCACGATTAATCCATTTTGGATCCTTTACATTGATTTGCAAATGCTCAGTAAATAATTGGTAAGCCATTGGAGCGGCACCTAAAACGATACCTGGATGTCCACTATTTGCTTTATTGATCGAATCGACGCCAAGCATCCGAATTGCATTAATTGCTCTTTGTTCCATCATTGTCTTGATCCTCACTTGTTTCTTTTTGTTCAGTTTCAATCACATCTTGTGTTTCTTCACCTTCGACAGGTTCACTAACTTCATTGAACTTAAAGTATTCTTGATAATGGTCTTCTTGTGCTTTGACTAAAGCCTCAAAAGATTCATTACCCATTGTAGCACGGATTAGGTCTTGTGCCTTTAGGTTTTCTTCTTGAACTTTTTTATTCACTAATCTTCCTTGAAACATATTACTAATAACAACTAAAACAATCATTCCTAAAAGGATTTGTAGTGTGTATTCTTTAAATAAGAATGTTGCTAAACCAGCAATAACAACATATAAAATAAGTGTTGGAATAATGAAGAGCATGTTAATTTTTTTACTTAATGCACTAACACCTTCTAAAAATCCTAACCAAATTTTATTAATCTCTGGTTGATAGAAATTTTCTAATGCTTCATAGTATTTTTTCTCAATGAGCACCTTGTAGTTTACACCATCAGATGTCCAAACAGCAAATCTACCTTTACTTGCAAATTGGAAAAGAAAAGGTGTGTCATTCATGTAGTGGAATTCAATAGTTTTTCCATCAATTTCTTGTGATAAAAAGGGGTCATTTGTCAATTGTCGATACATTTTATAGTTTAATTTCATCGGTAAATACCTCCATTATTTTCATTATATCATCACTTGTGATGTTTAACATGAATATGTGAAACATTGAAAATCCCCATCAAGCATCATCACCCACATAGTAAACACGCTTATGGCTGCTTCAATCAAGACCTGACCAGGTTCACATGCTACTATTGAATGATGATGCTTGATGGGGAATTTGCTATTTTGTACGTAACTTCTTAAAAAATTCTTTGACCAATGACTGTGATTCATCAGCTAGAATTCCCGACTCAACTTCAATATGGTGATTAAAAGGTATATCAAGTAATTTGACAACACTATCAACACCACCCGCTTTAGAGTCTTTTGTTCCATAATAAAGTTTACGAACCCTGGCTTGAATCATTGCTCCTGCACACATCGGGCATGGTTCCATTGTAACATAAACATCACAATCTTCC
Organism: Bacillota bacterium; assembly: GCA_023458995.1. GTDB lineage: Bacteria > Bacillota_I > Bacilli_A > Acholeplasmatales > Acholeplasmataceae > Peloplasma. The sequence continues at coordinate 1,759 of JAEWVV010000153.1, read as the reverse complement.
AATCGCCAACTCCCATTTTTTTTTGCTGCTTTCATCATAGCTAGAAATTCAGCGTGTGCATGAAATGATTGGTTTTTCTCCCTTAAGTTATGTGCCCTTGCAATAATTTTATCTTGATACACGACAACAGCACCTACAGGAACTTCATCAATCATCTTAGCTTTCTCAGCTTCTCTTAGAGCTGAGGTCATAAACTTATATTTTTTTAGGTTTTCCTGGGACTTCATGATAATGTCTCGATCTTGGTTCATAGGACTCATTTGCACCAACTAAAATGGTTGGGTCGCTATAATCAGCAGGTTTTCCATTAATAATGCGTTGTGTTCTTGTTGCTGGAAGACCACTTTTAACACAAATGGCTGTGAGCTTAGTCACAAATTCAGCGCGTGCTAATAATTCTGGCATCGGCCCAAAAGGTTCCCCTCTAAAGTCGCGATCTAACCCACCCACAATAACTCTGATACCCTGGTCTGCGAGTAAATCAGCAACATGAACAATATCGTGGTCAAAAAATTGGACTTCATCAATAACAACAGCATCCGTATCATCTTTGATATAAGACATTACTTCGCGGCTATTTCCAATCATAATCGAAGGTTTCTTACTCATGTTATGTGAGACAATAGATTCTTCATCATAACGATTGTCAATTTTTGGTTTGAAAACAAGAACATTTTGTTTTGCATATTCCAAGCGTTTGATTCTTCTGATTAATTCTTCTGTTTTCCCTGCAAACATGGGACCACAAACCACTTCGATAAAACCGTTTTTGTAGGTATGATACATGATGAAAATCCCCTTTCAGTTCTATTTCTAATAAAAAACGTGATGAGTAATCACGTTATTTGTTGTCTTACTTCTTTTCGTTTAGACCATAGCGTTTATTAAATTTCTCAACGCGTCCAGCTGCTTGAATGAAAGTTTGTTGTCCTGTGTAGAATGGATGGCAGTTTGAACAAGTATCAATGCGAAGGTTATTCGCTGTTGTTCCTACTTCATATTCAGTTCCACATGTAGCACACTTTACCTTATTCACAGAATATTTTGGGTGAATTCCTGGTTTCATATGTTTTCTCCTTCCGCCATGACTACGTGTCATAGTAAGTTTAGCGCATTCATTATATCATTCAATATTTTATTAATCAAGCCATTCAGTCAAAATTGTTTCTTATTGCAAATCACGATTCCAACTCTGCCAAATTTTTAAGAAACGCTGCGCGATTAATCCGGTAACTACGCCAGCAGGAATACTTAAAAATAACATGATGGGAAGGTAGAGAACAATCGCTGTGCTTCCAATAACAAAGTATCCACCAATAACTTGACCTATACAATGGAAGACTGAACCTAGAACACTCACGCCGAGTATTCCAAAAAAATTCGTCTTCTTGAAAAATCCCATAGCAAGAATAGCAAGAATTGCTCCGGATATACTCATATAGAATACTGGTCCAAGTAATTTTCCTGATAGTAAAGAAACAAGTAACACACGTGCAATCGTTAAAATCGATGAATCTTTAAACGAATAGACGTAGAGAACTATCAGTGTAACCACATTGGCAAATCCTAATTTTGCGCCAGGGACAGGGATCACAGGAATAGCAGATTCAATTATATTTAACACGATGGCAATTGCTAGAAAATTGGCTAGCAAAGTCATCTTACGGGTCTTCTGCATGTGTGATTAAACAGTGAAATCGCCTTGATCGGTAACAAACTCGATGCGTACCCGATTGGGTAAACAAATCAAAGGCCAACC
>JAEWVV010000152.1 GCA_023458995.1 Bacillota bacterium | reverse complement strand
TTTTGATATTCATCATTTTGAATGAGTTGATGTTCAATGAGTTCTGCATATCCTCTAATCGCAGTAAGCGGGCTTTTTAATTCATGTGATACATGGCTAAAGAAGTCTTTTTTAATTTGCTCAATCGCTCGTTCTTGACTAACATCTTTAACAAGTACTAAGACGGTTGCTTTGGTTTTGTTTCTACCTTCAGCATCTACATGAAATACTTTAACCTCTAATAACTTACCTTCATGCTTTAAATCAAACACTTTATTTGTTTTATCTTGGTTCACTTCTAAGATTGCTTGTTTAAGTTCCACATAACGAATCATGTAATAGGATGGTTTTTCATAAGCTTCATCTGTTAAATGGAAAAAGTTTGCTGCATCTTGATTAAAATAGACAAGTTTTTCTTCACCATCAAATAACATAACACCTTGTTTCAGTTCATTTAAAATTTCTTTTAACTGAATTTGATAGGTTTCAATCGATCTTAAATGTTTATCTGTTTCAAGATTGATTTGATTCATCTCATTGAGTAAATCATTAATTTCTGGATATGGACTCGTCAGTGCCATCACTTGATAATCACCTTGTGATAACTTATTTAATCCAACTTTTACTTTTTCCCATGGGTTTAATAGATTTTTATTGATTTTAACTAACCCTAAATAATAAAGCCCAACAGAAAGAGCTGAAAAGAAAATGAGCACCCATAAAAGACGACTATAAAGTAGTGCTTGTGAAGCTAGTGGAATCGCAATTCTTAAAATATTTGTATCAGAGAGTGTTGTTGCTATATAAACAAGTTCAACACCTACTGTTTCTGATGTTCTCGTTGCAATCTCACCGATATGTTTGATTTCAGGTCTTTCGCTCTTATTAACACCAACTCTTGAATCATGTGAATCAATAATGACAATTCCATCCTTGTCTAATAACGTTATTCGTCTATCTGAATCACTATGAAATGCATCGATGAATTCTTCATGTGATCCATCAAACGCTTCATATTCTAGTTTAACTTCTTCTAAAACAAACGCTACAAGCGTTTTTGTTTGTTGTTGCCAAAAGATATAGAGACTCGCAATTGAAACGAGTAAGAACGCCAAAAAAGCACCTATAACGAGCATTAAATTGTTTTTAACCAATGCTTGTCTCATTCGATTTGGTATCCAATTCCACGAATTGTGATTATTTTAGCTTGTGCGTTCTCTTTTGATATCTTCATGCGCAGTGCTTTAATGTGCATATCAAGTGTTCTTGTTTCACCAATGAAGTCAGTTTCCCATACTTCTTTAAATATGGTTTCCTTCGAAACAACGTTGTTTTGGTACTTAAGTAACAATTTGAGGATTGCATATTCTTTATTGGTGACATAGATTGCATTGTCTTCAACGGTTACTAAATGCTTTTTATCATCTAAGGTAAGATTACCTAAACTGTATTTTTTTTCATCTGTTTGTTTTCTTAATTTGGATTGGATCCGTGATGTTAGTTCTAAAACACCAAAAGGCTTGGTCATATAATCATCAGCTCCATGATCAAGTGCAATCACTTTGTCCATTTCACTCTGGAGAGCAGAAATAATCATCACAGGGATGACTTCATCTTTTTTCCGAATCCATTTTAAGATCTCCATACCAGAGATATCCGGTAACATTAGATCAAGTAAAACAAGATCAGGTTTTTCACGCATGAAAGCTTGCATAAAGGATTCACCATTTTGAAATCTTGTACCCTTAAGATTTGCGTGTTCAATTGTTTTTTCTATGACATAACCAATCGCTTGGTCATCTTCAACAAAATAGATTAAGGACATAAATGTACCTCCTAAAATAATAAAGTGTTTTTATGCGTACCTTTCACCATAAAAATAATCCACTGTGCAATATTAACCGCATGATCACCCACACGTTCAAAATATTTAGCAACCATTAAAATATAGATTGCTTCATTTGGATCAATATTGTCGTTTTTTAATTCAAGTGTCATCTTAGCAATCAGCGATTGGAAAAGATCATCAACTTCATCATCTTCATCAATCACTTCATTCGCTAACTTTTCATCAACCTCAACAAGACCTTGAATGCTTTTTAAAACCATTTGTTCAACACGTTCAGCCATCTTTGATGTGATTGGCATCACACGCTGATTTCTAGAATCTGATAAATGAAGCGTCATTTCTGCAACATCACTTGCATGATCTCCAATACGCTCTAAATCTGTAATCAATTTTAAGATGCCTGTGACAAGTCTTAAGTCGCTTGCTACAGGTTGTTCTTTCCATATAATTTTTAATGCTTTTTTAGCAATTTCTTCCTCATATTTGTCAACTTCTTCATCTTTTGCCATGACTTCTTTTGCTAAAATTAAATCATTTGTCTTAAACGCTTTTAAACCTTCTCTCAAGTTTTGAAGTGCAAGATCAGCCATGTTTGCAACCTCTTTTTTGAGTTCTTCCATGGCCATTAAAAGTGATTGTCTTAATGTCATTTGTAATACCTCCATTATAGCATATTATCCGAAACGACCTGTGATGTATTCTTCTGTTTTCTTTTCTTTTGGTGTTGAAAAAAGGTAAGATGTTTCTCCGTGTTCAACAATCTCTCCATGGAGGAAAAACGCTGTTTTATCTGAGATTCGTGCAGCTTGTTGCATGTTATGTGTGACGATAATGATGGTGTAATCTTTCTTAAGCTCAATTATCAAATCTTCAATTTTTGCGGTTGCTACAGGATCTAATGCAGAAGTTGGTTCATCCATTAAAATGACTTCTGGTTTCATCGCAATCGTCCGTGCAATACATAATCTTTGTTGCTGACCCCCAGATAAAGATAATGCTGATTCTTTTAATCTGTCTTTGACCTCGTCATAGAGTGCAGCTTGTTTTAAAGATGATTCAACAATTCTTTTTAATTTGATTTTATCCGTGATTCCTTGGCATCTAGGACCATAGGTTATATTGTCATAAATAGACATTGGAAATGGGTTAGGTTTTTGAAAGACCATACCTACTCTTTTACGAAGTGAATTGACATCCATTTTATCTTTGTAAATCTCATCATTTAGGAATGTAATTTTCCCATCAATCCTACAATTTTCAATTAAATCATTCCTGCGATTAAGTGTTCTTAAAAATGTTGATTTACCACATCCCGAAGGACCGATTAAAGCTGTTACTTCTCTTTCATAAATGGGAAGATTAATTTCTTTTAAAGCTTGAACATTGCCGTAAAAAAGATTTAAACTTTCTACATTAAAAATGATTTGTTTGTTTAAATTCATGAGATAACACCATACCTTTTTATAAATCTGTTTGAAATAAATTTGATCATTAAGTTAAGTATTAAAACAATGATTAAGATGAGTAATGCAATGGTTGCTGATAAATCTATATTTGCGGGTTCATCTGACATCATTGCCCAAATGTGAACTGCAAGTGATGTCGATTGACCGGTTAATGATATATCATCTTTAATCGATGTTCCGATGGCAAACACGAGTGCTGCACTTTCACCAATAATCCTTCCGATGGAAAGGAGTGTTGCAGTTAAAATCCCTGGTATTGCATTAGGAAGGATGATCTTAAATGTCGTTTGTGTTTTGCTAGCTCCAAGTGCTAGTGATGCAAACCGATAGTCATCAGGAACAACTTTTAAACTTTCTTCTGTTGTCTTAATCACTACAGGCAGTAAGATAACGGATAAAGTTAATGCTCCAGATAAAATACTCCCCCCAGTGGCATTCGTGATATTTACAATAAAAGGAACGAAAATTGCTAATCCCATTAATCCATAGATGATTGAAGGTACTCCAGTTAATGTTTCAATCAACATAGAAACTATTCTTTTAAACTTATTGGTTTTGGCATATTCATTTAAATAGATAGCTGCACCAATACCTATCGGTAAGGCAATCACTAACGTGATACCAATCAAATAAAACGTTGTTAGGATTGACCCTCTTATTCCACCACCTGTTGTTGTGAACTCTAACTCTCTAATCAGATTTACCTGATCAAGTTCATCAATCATCTGTTTTGCACCATAACGTGATAGTGATGATGGAAGATTGTTATACGCAATCCTGATAACTTCATAACCTTTTTGTAGAGCCAATTCTTGACTACTTAAACCCTTATTAATCATCAAATTGAATGGTGATTTTTCATGGATATCATAGACTTTAACAACTGTTTTTCCAAGTAGATCCGTCTCATCACTTAAAGCAACTCCCCATTTTGAAGAGTAATACACATTCTCTTTATAGTCTTTTGAACTGATACAGTTACATAGGTTAGAGGTTTCATCAACTTCTGCAATATAGTTTAATGCTTGATAATTATGTGTGATTAGGTCCATATTTAAAAGTTTAGCACCTCTTGATACAACAAACCAGATGATCAGTGAAAGAACAAGAAATGAAATAAATGAAGATCCATACGTAATCAGTTGTAAGAAAAAGTCTTTTAATTTTTGTTTATTTAACATGAACTTGACCTACTTTTCGTTTCATCCAATTGAGTGTCAAATTGGTAAATAGAA
>JAEWVV010000151.1 GCA_023458995.1 Bacillota bacterium | reverse complement strand
ATGTAGGATTGTATTCATCACGAATCACTTCAGCAAGTGTACGTTTTGTAGATACTGCAGTTGCAGATAGAAGTGCTTGAGTAATTCCATAACGGATTGCAGTATGAACACGTTTGCCTTCAACTTTCATCCGGTCAAATTTTTCTGCAAGTGGCTTAAATAATGAAACATCTTGACCAATTAAGTGTGGTACGATATGTTTTTCAATAAATGGAATAAAATCTGAAGCTAGAAATAATGGATCTCTTCCACCAGCTCCTGAGTATTGTACTGCTGCACAATCACCAATACCTACTTCACCACTTTCTAATAAAAGTTGTACAGAAATAGCTTCTCCTGGCACTCTAACTTCTTTAAAACCTTCGGTGACTGCTTCACCGATATACATAAAACCATCTTGTTTAACGCCATGTTTAATGGCTTTTTGATCATCAAAATAAAATCCAGTATAACTTTTTGTCAATATGACCTTTTTAATTTTCATGTTATTTTTAATTTGCTTTCTGAGGTCTTCCGATCAGTTCACCGCGTGATATTGCATAGATATCATCAACGGTCATCTGGAATGTGATGGGACGTTCTTCAGCTTTTGCCCTTTCGTCTAATTTTGCTTTATGGAAATCTTTAATATCTTGACTCATCGCAAGGTTACCAAACTCGAGTATACGGACTGAACCATCATTATCACGCGCTGGTAAAACCTTGTTTTGATTCTGTTTGGATGGTGCAAATGGAACATCAATGACACCGAGCTCAAATGCTTTTATTGTTCCAACAGCCAGATCGCCATCCCCAAGCTCAAACACCTTATCCATTAAACATTTAACTTCTTTACGGATTTGTGCTTTTTCAATTTGTAATTCAGATGAATATGGCATCTTTTGATCTTTTAAAAGAGAGACAACCATTTTTGATTCACGAATACCAAAGGCATTGATTTCTTTTGTGGGTACACCAATTGATTCATAAGGTGTTTTTGTAATCATCTTGGTTGCACCAGAAAGAGAAGCGACCGTAGAAGCCATCGCGATTAAACCTGAAGCTTTTGCTTCATCTTGAGGGAATCCACCCATCCATTGATGAAACACTGTTGTAACTTCAACAGTATAACCATATTTCTTTAGATATTCGTCTGTTAATTCTTGTAGCATATGAATAGAAGCGACATCTTGAATGACATTACCACACTGACCATAACCAACAGTGATATTTTTTACACCTTGTTCTGCAGCAAGAAGTGCTTCGATGATTCCAATGGTAATGGCAATTGATGGTGGAACAAGTGTACCTGTCAAAGGGCCAAAAGGTTCTCTATTGATATGAATACCATGTTCCTCATAGTAACCTACTAAACGGTCACAATATTGCCAGTAATAAATTGAATCTGCTAATGATATATTTTTTGCATAGGGAAGATTATAAGAAATTCCTCCACCTTCATTTGACGTCCAACCAGCAGCATGAATGATCTCAGAAAGTAGGCGAGCATCGGGTGTTCCATGTCTTGCTTGTAATGGGACATTGACTGCATCTAAAACTTCTTTACATGCACGAACACCATGATTGACTGCTGGGAAACCATTGAGCATGGATCTTCCTTCTTTTTGAGAGACTAAGATACCTTCCTCAGCTTCAGCATAACGATTTTGTCTTGTATAAGAGTCAATCGTTGATGGAAGAAAGTCAGCACCAGCTGCCTCAAGATGACGCATCAAATCTATGTGTTCATTTAAAAGTGCTACACCTGCACGTGGTTGAACATAGGTCCTCATTTCATCCTTTGCTTTCTTTAGTTTAAGTGCAAAGTTTTTATGGTCAGGAACTTGTTTCAATGTTTCAATAGCTTTATCCAAGTCCAAAAGAGGATCTTGGCCGGTTGGCCATGATGCGAGAACTTCTTTTCGCATTTCCAAAAACTTTTCAATTGGCCATTTCTTGTTCACAACTTGCATAGTCGTCTCCTAAAGTTTAATCATTCGTTTTTTCATAATACGAAGTGCAATTTCTGGGTAATCCATGGATAATAATCCCATAGCGGATAAGATGTAATCAGCATCAATATAGAAATCAGGATTTTTAGGTCTAAGTTCCATTTTGTTGTCTTCTTTAATCACAGCTTGAGAGAGTAACTCTTTTTGTTTTTTACTTGCAATAACAACACCACCGGTTCCGATAAAAGATTTTACTTGGGTTAAATCTTTTCCTGATTGCTGGTACATCATGCCCATTGGTGTATAAACACCTTTTAAGCTTCCAACATGGCGAGACATCGCAACATTGATACATCTTGAAGCAAGTAAGTCTTCAATGAAGTAATCATAATCTTCTTTGGGGATGAAATCAATTTGATCATGTCTTTTCATGCATTCTGACATCATGTTGATTTCTTGTTTTTCATAATGAGAGATTTCTTGATTTGACATTGACTGTAAAATACCTAAAGCAGAATACCTCATCCCTAAATCGCCTTCAACTGTTCGTTTTGCATAAGGTTCTTCAAGGCCAGTTAACATCGCGTTCATCATCGTTGGTAGACCACTTGAAATCGAATATAAATCTGTGGTTGCACCACCGACATCTGCAAGCATCAGTTCACCAAGACCAGATTCATCATCGTAGCCTTTAGAGAGAAGTTCAGCTGCCATTAAAACAGCATGTGGTGTAGGAAGAACAACACGATCGATGATAGCTTCAACTTTTTTAATGCCTTTAGCTTCAATAATGTTTTTAACAAAAATTTCTTTAATCACATCACGCGCATTTTCGATGTTTAAAACATTTAATTTAGGCATAACATTTTCACATATAAAATATGTTTTTTTTGCATCAGATAAGACATTAATGATTTCATCGGATGCGTCTTTATTTCCAGCAAAAACGATGGGTGCTGAAATCGAGGATTCTGCAAGTTTTTTAGCGTTGTGAATGACACATTCGCTATTTC
>JAEWVV010000150.1 GCA_023458995.1 Bacillota bacterium | reverse complement strand
AACAAACAGTGATTTCATTTATCATACATTTTTTTAGAAGAATCGTTCAAAAAATCAATATAAAAAAGCCAATTTCGAAGTTCAGTCATACACTGAAGTTTCAAAACTAGCTTTTTTCAACAGTCTGTAAAGTCACCAGAATCATGGTGACTTTTTTTGTCTATTCTTCTTGAATATCAATTACAAGATTTGCTCCATCTTTATTGGTATCTTCTAAATCTTCATTCTTCAATCCCTCTTTCAACAATCCCTTATTGAATAGAGGTACAATCGCAATCACCATCATAAGAACACCACTTATTAAATTCATGATTGATACATCAACAACATCAGACATCGGACCAAAGAATAACATACCCAAAGGAAGACTTATGGTGTGAATTAACCCAAACAAAGAAAATACTCTACCAATATAGTTTGGATCCACCTTTTCTTGAATAAGCGATACTAAGATAGGATTACTAATTGATATAAAGAATCCAACAAATGCCCAAAAACCAATGTAGACCCAAAAATTAAATGGTATTCCTAATCCTACCGTGCCTAACCCAATAAGAATATAAGCAAAGAAAAATGTTTTAAGACGGTTTCTAAATCCACCCCATGCAGAAATCACAACAGATCCTATGAGCATTCCAATACCAAATACAGCTTCAAGAATTGATAACCGCCACGCTTCAGGTCCAAAAACTCTAGCAACTTGAAGATACGATAAGAATGATGGTGCAGCAACCATAAGCATGAAAAGGAATCCGAAAAGAATAATATTAAATATCAGTTTATGTGAAAAAGTATACTTAAGTCCTTCTTTGATATCTTTAAAATAGGTAATCGCTTTTTGATCAAGTTCAGCTTCATGTTTTGGTAGTTTAACATAAGCAATCAACATGTAAACCGCCATAACCGCTGTGATCACATCAATCATTAAGATGTATTCTATCTTGATGGTTGCCATTAAAAGACCTGCTAAAAGCGGCATAACAATCATTGAGGTTGATTGGATACCTTGAGCAACCCCTTGTACTTTAATCAGTTGATCTTTAGGTACAATTTGTGGATAAACTGCAGAAACTGCAGGTTGATGCACAGACTGTCCAAATGCTCTTACAACGGAGATCACAAAGATAATCCATAAATCTCGAATACCAAAAATAAATAAAACTGCGATTAAAAATGTAACAGCTGCAATACTTAAATCAGCAATTATCATTAACTTTTTCCGATTTAATCTATCTGCCCACACACCTGCGAAAGGTGAAATAATAATTGCAGGTACAAATGAACATAAAACCATAATTGTCATCATCAATCCGGATTGTGTACTTAATGTCACATACCACATGATGGAATACATCACAAGCATAGAACCTAATAACGAAGTTGTCTGGCTAACCATAAATAGAGTTACTGTTTTCTTCCAATTATTCATCGCATTCTCCTTTTATTAAAGTTTCCCCTCTTATTTTTAAATTATACACGATGTTTTTTAGAACTCTGTTCTAGACGAACTACAAATTTACGCTCTTTATTTTAGATATAAAAAACGCACTCATTTTGAATGAGTACGTCATTTTTTCATGCTTCTTCTTTATAGAGTTGTTTTACTTTTTGTTTAATATCTGCATTGGATAAATACTCATCAAGTGTTCCTTCATAGGAATAAGATCCGAAATCTGCAACTTCAATGACTTTATTACATACAGATTGTAAAAGTTTTAAGTCCTGTGATGAAACAACAAGTGATCCCTTATATTCTTCTAACCCTTTGTTTACTGCTTGAATGGATTCAAGGTCTAAGTGAATTGTTGGTGAATCGATTAAAAGTGTATTTGCTTGAGAAAGCATGAGCTTAGAATACATACAACGCATTTTTTCTCCACCCGATAAGAACTTCACTTGTTTTAAAGGTTGATCACCACTGAATAGCATTCTACCTAAAAACCCACGAATATAAGATTCAGCTGGTTCTTTAGAGTATTGTCTTAACCAATCGATTAAGTTTAATTCTTTTCCAACGAAGTAAGCATCATTATCACTTGGAAAATACGATTTAGTAACCGTCTGCCCCCATTTGATTGTTCCTGATTCAGGTTCTAGTTCACCAGCAAGTATTTTAAGTAACGCTTGTTTTGCAAGATCGTTATCACCTAACAGTGCTACCTTATCACCACGATTTATCGTAAATGATACCTTATCAAACAACTTCATGCCATCAAGTGATACACTTAAGTCTTTAACTTCTAGAACATCTTTACCAAGTTGTTTTTCGATTTCAAATCCGATAAATGGATACTTGCGTGATGATGGAATAATTTCATCAAGTTGAATCTTTTCTAATGATTTCTTTCTTGATGTTGCTTGAGATGATTTTGATAAGTTCGCACTAAAGCGTGCAATAAACGCTTTTAATTCTTGAATTTTTTCTTCTTTTTTCTTGTTTCTATCAGCCATTAAGCGCTGCATGAGTTGTGAAGATTCCATCCAGAAATCATAGTTCCCTGTATAGAGTCTTGCTTGAAAATAGTCGATATCAACCATATGTGTGCACACGTTATTTAAGAAATGACGGTCATGCGATACGGTGATAACCGTATTTTCATAATTGATTAGAAACTCTTCAAGCCATGCGATCGCATCAAAGTCAAGATTATTTGTTGGTTCATCTAGTAATAGAATATCTGGGTTACCAAATAAAGCTTGAGCTAATAGAATTTTAACTTTATTTTTAGGTAGAATATCACTCATCTTTTTGTTAAAGTCGCTTTGAGGTACATTTAAACCGTTTAAAAGTTTTTCAGCATCTGATTCTGCATCCCAACCATTGAGTTCAGCAAATCTAGCTTCTAAATGTGATAACTCATAGCCTTCTTCATCACTGATAACTTCTTTTTCATAAATAACTTCTTTAGCTTGCATAATTTCAAACAATTCTTGATGTCCTTGATAGACTGTCTCAAGTGCTGTGTACTGGTCAAATGCGTTTTGATTTTGACTTAATACAGCAAGTCTTTTACCCTTTTCAATAATCACTTCACCTGAACTTGGTTCTTTATCACCAGATAACACTTTCAGAAATGTTGATTTCCCTGCTCCATTCGCTCCGATGACTCCATAACAGTTTCCAGGGAGGAATTTTAAATTGACATCCTCAAATAATTTCTTATCAGAGAATATTAAACTAAGATTTGATACTGTAATCATAATATTGACTCCTTTACAAACAAAAATGGCCTTGCATGATGATACCTACAATTGGCCATATTCACTCTTATAACTTTACCTTAAAGATACATATTTGTCAACCAAATCGAGACGAAAGGAAGCGATTGTTTCTGATTCACATATTCTAACTCATCATACGCTCATTTTTTACATCATTCTTTTAGAATGAGGGTATATAAAAGCTCATCACGGAAAACAACTCCTTGTTTTTTTTGAATCTTTAATCCTTTTTCTATACTTACATAATGTAGACCTAGTTTTTCCATCAACTTATAAGATGCTACATTTCTTGAGTCGCAGTGTGCAACAATTCTTTTTAATGAAAATCTTTTAATCGCATCATTCTTTAAAGCACTAGCTGCTTCAAACATGATACCTTTACGATGATAATTCTTATTTAAAACCCAACCTATTTCTGCTTCATCCAATGTGTTATTGACATGAAGAGATACCGCACCAATCACTTTCTGTTCATATTCAATCGCATACTCGAAATGCCGTTGAGGTTGTTCATGGTTATAACTCATTACAAAATTTAAAAATGCCCATGTTTCCTCAGGAGTATTGGGTCCAAATAACATGTATCTAGTCACATCTTCATCCGATGAATAAGCATGAACATCATCAAAATCTGTTAATCTAAATGATCTCAACAACAATCTTTTTGTTTGTATATTTTTCATGATAACAAGTCCTAATTTAAAGAATTTACTATTTTACTTATTTAACATCTTCATTATATCACCATTCAATAATCATGACTTGATAGGGTAACAAATCTAGAGTAAAAAAATAAATACTTCTTTAAGAGATATTGAAATAACGATTTTAGCATGATATACTAAAAACATGTTTGATAGTTTTGTCGTATAATTGGCTAAATAAGGTAGCCAGAGTTTCTACCACACTGCCGTAAATGGTGTGACTACGATGAGCGACTTTTCTTTTTGAGTTGTCATGTAGATAGAAACCCTTTGTTCCTTCAGCAAGATCAAATGGTTTTTTTTGTTTTTTGGCATACTTTCAAACAAAGAAAAAAGGAGAGGTAAACAATGAATTCTATTGAAAAGTTTTTCAAGTTTGAAGAACGCAAGACCAATTTCCGCAAGGAAATCATTGGTGGTCTAGTAACATTTTTAGCGATGAGCTATATTCTTGTCGTCAATCCCGGTATCGCATCTGGATTGTGGAGTGGAGAAGCTGGTATTCCTTATGGTGGAGTATTCTTCGCAACTGTTGTTGGTGCATTCTTAGCAACCATGATAATGGCTTTATTAGCCAATCTTCCTGTAGCACTTGCTCCAGGTATGGGCGTTAACGCATTCTTCGTTGGTGTCATTATCGGTCAATATGGATATACATGGCAAGAAGCATTAGCTTTAAGTTTTATTGGTGGTGTAGCATTCCTTTTAATCTCATTAACTCCACTAAGAAGAACATTAATTGAAGCTATTCCAAAGGATTTAAAAGCTGCGATTGGCGTAGGTATTGGATTCTTCATCGCTTTAGTTGGTCTTCGTTTATCAGGTGTCTTTGTTTGGAACGGTCAACTATCATTAGGGAATTTAAAAGATCCATCTGTTTTACTCGGTTTATTTAGCATCATCGTTATTTTTGTGGTTCATTCACTTAAACATGGTATCTCTAAATTCTCATTCATCATATCTATTGTTGTTACCGCATTAGTTGGTGTCATCTTGGGTCTATTTGGTGTTAATGGTATGCCCTCACTTGGCAATTTTGACTATACAGCATTTGCAGATATTAAGGATGTTGCATTTGTTGGAGTCATCAAAGGTTTTGGTAGCGTATTTAGTAAACCAATTTTCACATCATTATTCTTAATTTTTGCATTACTTTTCGTTGATATTTTCGATACAGCTGGAACATTAGTTGCAGTCGGTAAAGGTGCTAAACTTGAAGATGAAAAAGGAAACATTCCAAATTTAGATAAAGCTTTATTTGCAGATGCAGTTGGTACCCTTGTATCCTCATCGTTAGGAACTCCTGAAATTACATCTTATGTTGAATCATCAACCGGTGTTGAAGCTGGCGCAAGAACAGGTTTCTCATCGATTATTGTCGCACTTCTATTCTTAATCTCACTCGTCTTATTCCCTGTATTTAACGTATTCTCTCACTCCTCTGTCACAGTGGGTGCGCTTGTATTAGTCGGTGTTTTAATGGCACAACAATTAAAAGAAATCGACTGGTCAAATATGACTTCTGCAATCACATCATTTATCGTAATTGCTGCAATGATCTTCACATCAAGTATTGCTGATGGTATTGCGTTTGGCTTTATCGTTTATACACTGATTAAACTTGCACGTGGTGAATTTAAGGAAGTCCATCCTATTATTTATGGATCTTCAATTCTATTTATCGTGTACTTCGCTTTAACAGCAAATCTTATTTAATCAACATTTAAATTTAAAACTAAATTAAAAAAGTGTCGTATGCTGAACGACACTTTTTTTGTTTATAAATTATGTTATTCTTTATCTTTTATGGGTAAAGCATTTAAGAGTAAGTTTAATAATATCGCACCTATCGCTGCAACCCCTAAACCTGGTAAGACGAATTCATTCGTAATTTGGATTTTATCCACACCTAATCCAACGATACCTGTAAATGCCATTACTGCAATCACTTTAGGATCAAACACATCAATCTTCTTATCAATCATCAGGGCAATACCTTGAACTGCAATTGCTCCAAACAAGTAGAGTGATACACCTTGAACAACTGGGTTTGTAATAATCAAACTTAAATTACCTAAATTAAGTATTTCTAGTAAGAGACCAACCACGATAGCAAGTATTCCAGTAATCATGAACACATAGCTTGAGAAGTTCTTTGTAACCGCTGATGCACTAATATTTTCTCCATAGTTTGTTCCAGCTGGACCACCTAGCATAACCGCTACGATATCACCCACACCATCACCAACTAAATTTTGATCAAGAAGTGTTCTGATTTCATAGTCTTTACCTTCTTTTTCATTTGATAAACGATTGACATAAAGATCGACTTGATTGACGTGTGCTGCAGATTCTGGAATCGTTGCGAATGCGATTGGGAATATCGCAATAATCGCAATCCAAATCAAGTTAGGTTCAGTCACTGCTGCTGGAATCGTAACCCAAGGCATCACATCCAAAATACCTAATGTTTGAGCATTTTTAATACCATCGAAATAAGTTCCTAAATTGCTAAAAGACCACGTTGCACCAAGTGAAGGAACCCAAAGGAGATATGAGAATATAACACCAACCACAACCCCGATTAAGATAGGTATTTGTGAGATAAATCCTTTTCTTAGAATAACGGTGAGTGTTGCAATCGTTAAGAATGTGATCAGTGCTACTAATACACTTAACCAATCGACTTGACCATCGATATTAACATTCAAAATACCAGACATCACATTTTCAGACAATATAAGACCGATAATCATCGCAATCATTCCTGTAATATGACCTGGTAAAATCTTATCAATCTTATCTTTGCCATAATACTTAATTAAAAGGCCCGCTCCAATTGACATTAATCCGCTTAGTACGGAAGCAATTAGAACAGACCCTAAAACTGAACTGGATGATTGTTGATTGTCGACACCATAAGTGACAACAATAGCAACGGCACCAATGTATGAAAATGACGAACCATAATATAATGGGATTCTAAATTTCGTAATCAATAGAAACGAAATTGTCGCGACCCCACTAGCGAGAATAACAGCTGGAATCGAATAAACTTCAATGCCAAATCCGTTCATGATGATCGCTGCTAAAACGGTAGCAGGTAACATCACTAGAAACTGCTGTAAAGCGAAAACAATTGATTTGCCTAGCGTCGGCTTATCATCAGGTAAGTACCCAACAATATTCTTAACCATGTACTTCATCTCCTTTTTTCTCATATTTTCCTAAAAAAAAGACACTACTACGTGTCCTATAAAGAAGGTGTGATTCCAATTGAGACCATAAAGTGCATTTCTTTAGGACTTAATTCTTCCACAAGTATATCATTCATAAAGCATAATTGCAACCCCTTTTTTGGAATTTATAAAATTTAATTTATCTCCTCTAATGTCGCTAATTATTAAACACAAAAACAAGCTATTTTATAGTTATAAAATCTTACATAACAAAAACGAACCAAAAGTTATGTTGATTCGTTTTAATTTAATTACTCAGGTTTATTCATTAAGTATTCATAGATTAAATTATCGATTTCTTCGGATGCTAAGACATAGAGTTTACCATTTTTTAAGTTGGTTTCTACATAACGGTTTTGAATGGTCGAAAAATAGTGATCATAACCGAATTCTACACCGTCGATGGGTTCATATAAATAGATAAATAAAGTTTCTCCAGATCCAAACTGATTAGCACTTAACGTGTCTTTTCCTTCGCTTGGATCAATATAATAAAACAGTGTATCATCTACGACAATCAAATGGACCTCATGGTATTCAGATTGAACTTCGCCACATCCAACAAGTAAGAAGGAAAACAAGAATAAGACAAGCATCATGAATTTTTTCATTATCAGCACTTCTCCTTTTCTATGAATCTATTCTCTTAAATCGATTTATATAACTTAGCTAAATCACTAAAGATATCCCAAACTCCATCTGTCGTGTTTGAAGCTGCAAACATATACTTCTTATCAATAGGATGATAACTTGTTATAAATGATATCCCCGGATCTCCTCCAAGTAAATAAGGATATAGCCCGAACTTATCTTTTTTAAGCCATACACCTAATCCATAGTAGTTATCTGACTCTTCATCAACAATAGCTTGTATCTTGATAAATTCTTCAACTAATTCTTTAGATATAATCTTATATTCAAAAAATGATTCCCATAAATGCTTCATATCTTTACTTGACATGATTGCACCTCCATCACCACCTGATTGATATGGAAGTAAGTCTTTATTCATTTTTGAATTCTCTTCGTTATCAAGATACCCTAATGCTGTGTTATTTGGATAATGATCACCATGGTAGATGCCACTATGAAAAATACCTATAGGTTTTAATACATCTTCATTAATAAACGCGTTGTATGATTTCTTTGATACTTCTTCAATGATAACAGCTAAATACACAAAACCTTGGTTATTGTAGTTAAATTTCTCACCTGGGCTAAATTTCATTTGATCTTTTGAGAAGAATGGAATAAAGTCTTTTGGGTTAACAAGCGATTCATAAGGAATATCGAAACCACAGGTTCATCATCTTCAAGTAAATCTTCATCAAGATAATCTGCCATACCAGATGTATGTGATAAGATTTGTCTAATGGTAATCTCTTTACTGATGTTATCCATATTTAAATCATAAATATCTTTAGCTTTATCATCTAAATGAAGTTTCTTCTCGTCAACAAGTAAGCCTATGCCTAAAGCTGTTAAAAGTTTTGTTCCTGATGCTACTTAAAATAATGTATCTTTGGTTATACTTATATGTTTATCTCTATTTTCCATACCACTGATGTATTCAAATGACACACATCACTATCTTTTTCAACGGAGATTACTCCGCTAAACATACATTCATTAGCCTATTTATAAAGCTTATTTGTTTTTGTATTTTCCATCACCAGGACCTCTTTTCATGTTGTTTCATATTATTTCTTAAGATGTCCTTTGATAATATCTCTTACTTCTCCATACTTTGATTCATCAATATATTCTTCTAGATCTTTCATGATATTATCGACAACATCTAAATTATAAATTGAAACATTAGTTAATCCTAAAAAGTTAATAATCCGGTATCTTTCTCTATCATTTAAAATCGGATTGACAACCATGGTTTTAGCTTTTGTCATAATATCTTTTAATGGTTCGGTTGAAATGATATAATCCACTTTATCTTTTAAGTTGATTACATCATACATTCTAAACGCATCAATAATAACAACATCTTTCGTAAAACTTTCGATTTCTCTTCTTAAATTTCTAACTAATGCTTTTCCGTTTAAGCATACAAGAAGAATTTTAGGATGGTTAATCATCTGTTGTTCATTTTCAATTAAAGCACCAAAATAGATAGCTATATAAGCAATCTCGTCTTCACTAATGATGAAATCAATGATTTTTTCTAGTTTTTTCGTAATAATCTTAGTAATACGATAAACTTTGGAAAACTCATTGATAATCTGGCTCTTAAGTTCATTTCGATATGTTATTCCATATTTAAACCGAAATAAAGCGGGTTTCATATGGAAATATAAGTTATTATAAAGTTCATCGTGATTCTTAAAGTTAATAAGTGTTAAATTGTAGAACTCATTGATGATAAAATTGACAAGTTCACCGATATACTTATCTTCTTTTGATTGTGGTGAACTTCCATTATATTGAACTCTAAGTGCTAATAAATGTAGAACTAAATACAAAAACTCATCAGGTTTAATAAAATCCTTAAATACTTCAGAGACTACTTTATATTCATGTGTATGATAAAAAGTATCCCGGTCCTCATCATCAAAATGAACTAAAGGACGATTATTTTTAATAATAATCGCAAGTAGTACAGCAAGTTGATGAAGTGTACTTCTCACATAAATCACGTTTAATTTTTCTTCAACTTCAATAAATAACTCCATTAAATGATCTACAACTGATTCGTCATAATAATGCATTGCTTGAATATCCATTAAATAACCATAGTCTGAATTAATCATTAAAATCAAACTACGCTTTTGAATCTCGCTGCCCTGAATTTCATAACCACGTTCGATATTGAACTCTAAGACTAAATTATATTGGGTGACAATATTTCTTATTTCTCTTAAGTCTTTAATGACGGTACTTCTACTGACATTAAAATCATCCATTAACGTGGAAATATTTATGTATTTTTTAGATAGTAAAATAGAAAGTACCTGAAGGTTATTTCTTTCCTGACTTGTGCATATATAGACGTTTTTAATGGATGCATTACTTTGATTAACGTACTCAACAACCTTGTCATGAATCAAAAGTCCTACACCACGTTTATTAATAATAACGGGTAAATCTAGACGACTTAAATAATCGTTGATACGCTCTAAAGAATAGTAAATACTACGCTGTGACATATCAAGCGTTTTTTGAAGATCAGATATTGTAAAAATAGAGTCTGAAGCGACAAGTTGTTTGAGTATATAATTGTCTTTATAGTCTAACATGCTCTCACCTCAAATGATTATGAATCAAAATATCCTGATTTAAATCATTATAAAATATGGGATCATACCAATTTCATTATATCATTGAATACACGGTTTGTTTTATCTGCATCAATCACTTAATTGGTTTGTAATAATTTAAAAGACATGGCCATAAGGCCATTA
>JAEWVV010000149.1 GCA_023458995.1 Bacillota bacterium | reverse complement strand
GCCTTAGTAACCATTGTTGAAAAATATATTTCTCTTGTAACTGAAGTGCCATTACCTGAGAATCCATACTTAACTAAAATTGGTAATTGCGCATCTGCCCAAATATCATCAAATGTTAATGCCGCGATATCTGCAGATTCATTTGCAGTTAATGCGAATAACGTTGGAACGAATTGATACCATGGGTTAGATGATGGGTAAACACCTGCTAAGCGGAATGTACCAGCTTGAACTGCTGTATTGATTCTTTGAATACCTGTGATACCTTGATCAGACAATGTTTGGAATTCAAGACCTAAAGAACGGATATGACCAATTGGCATTGTCGCACCAACATAACGTCTTAAGTAGTTAATCATATTACCGCTTGTCTTCGCTTGCATTTCTGCCATAGCTGCTGCACTGATTGCAGGAATTTCTTGACCATTATATTCAACTGTACCATCAATCCATCCAGTAGGACCATAAAGGTGGATATTACCGATTGCATCATTTGATGAATAATCATAGAGTTGATCAAATAATGTTAAGACTCTAGAAAGTTTAACTGGGTTTGCTTCAACATGTTTTGGAATACCCCAAGCTTCTGATTTAACAGCTCTAGTTCCTTCTGAGAAATGGAAGTATTCGCCATTACCCATCCAGTCAACGACAGGAGGTAATACAGATTCGAAACGGAATGTTGGGTCAACAAGTTTAGCAGCTGCAATATAACCACTAGGAGTTGATGATGCATTATAATCATAAGTCATGAAACCATATGATCCTTGGAGTAAGTTAGCTCTCCAGTCATATTTATTACCTTCGTCAAAGTTAGAAGGAATTAATCCATCAGCATACATCTTAGAAAGTTGGTCAACTGCATCAAGTGTCTTCGTTTGAACTCTTGCGTCTTCAACTACACCATCTTCATTGAAATATGCCCATTGGTAACGAGAGAACGCACCGCGGACACCATACATTTCAAGGCCTCTAAATAAGTTTCTAATACGTGATGTTTCAGAAGTTCTTGGGAAGTAAACTTCAACTGAACTACGTGGAGTAGTATGTTCACGTGTTAAGAATGCTGGGTTAGCTTTAACAACATACATTAAAGCTGCAAGTTCATCTGTATCATATGCAGCATCACTACCTACGAATACGTCAGATAACTTAGCATAGCCTTGGTCACCATAAACATCTTGCATGTAAGACTTGAATGCATTAGCCATCGTTGCACCAGTCTTAGTTGGTAGAGCTTTTAAAATGTCAAGGATATTTTGTGTTCTTTCTTTAGCTACAACACGTGTTGAACCATCAGCATTTGCAACCGTAACATCAACGTCAAGTGTAGCAGGAGTAACTTTTTGTACAGTCATTGTTGATGTGAAAGCTGCTGTATCGAAACTTGGTGAAGCTAGGTCAAGAATATCTTGTACCCAGTCAATACGCATTAAGAACATTTGTTCGATTTCACCGAATCCATCAAAGTATGGTGTATAGTAGATAGCACCATTAGCTGAAGTCATAGATGCTCTAACAGATGGATTTTCTCTTAAGAATTTGGTTAAGTTAGGCATATAACCAAGATATTTTGATAAGTCAACGAAGTTACCATTTACTCCGTATTCAGATAAAAGTGTAGATGTACCATTAATGACATCAGCACCTGCAAATCCAGCAGTTGCATATTGTTGGAATTGTGTATCTGTTTTGCTTGTTTGTTTAACATCGACAAAGTTAAGGTTTAAACGATCGCCAATAGTTTCCCAAACTGGCATTAAATCGCCATCATTGTAAGTCTTACCGTTAAGTGAGCTATAAGTTCCTTCTTGGAATGTAATACCACGACCTTCATAGTTAATCGCTGTATTAACAGTCACTTTATCAGTCGATTCAGCAAGAATACCACTTACAGTAACATCAAATGTTGTTGATTTACCACCAAAGGATGCAGTGATTGTTTTCTTACCACTTACTGTTGAGCTAAAGCCAGAAAATGTAGCTTCTCCAGCTTCTAGTGTACGTTTAGAAGCATCACTATAAAGTGCTTCAATCACGATACCATCTGTCGTAAATGATTGGCCAACAACATACATTGTACGGTATGGCAAATTAGCAACCTGTAATGCTAAAAGTGTAACAGGAGCTTCTGGGTCACTTACAACAACCGTGAATGTTGCTGTTTTTCCACCTGCTGTAACAGTGATCGTTTGGGCACCAGATTGATTGCCATTAAAACCTGAAATCGTATATTGGCTTGATGTCAAAATACCAACTGTTAAATCAGAATAGACAGCTTCAACTTCAAGACCAGCGGTGTTTAAAGTTGTAGCTCCAAGTTCATAAGTCGTTGTTGTTGGAACAGTTTTAATCGTAAGAGCAACAATTGTCTTTTCAGTTACAACGGTTGGTTCTTCATTGATACATCCAACTAAGACGATGAGTGATAATAAGAATATCATCACTGCAAAGATTTTCTTCATACTTTTCTTCCTCCATTTTTTCTTTTTTATTCTTTAACCCCACCAACATTGACCCCCCTTGCAAAATACTTCTGCAAATACGGATAAACAATGATTATAGGGATAATAGACATAACAATCATGGCATACATATAACTATAAGGTGAATACGGTAAATTTGAAATCGACGCATTCTCATCCGTGATGTAATCATTTAAGTATCTTCTTAAGAAAACCTGTAAGGGATGTTCAATATTGTTATTGACTAAAATCAAGTTCCAGAAATACCCATTCCAACGCGATAGTGCATAAAACAATGTCACTGTTGCAATCGCTGATTTACTCATAGGAAGGTATACATTGGTTAAAACTTGGAACTCGTTTGCACCATCAACAATGGCTGCTTCTTCAATCTCCTTAGAGACTCCACTAAAATAGTTTCTTAAAAGAATAACGTTAAACGCTTGAATACCGAATCCATAAATAATACCCCATCTAAAATCAACACCAAATGTTCTATAGTTTAAGAATGTGGGGATTAAACCTGCAGAAAACCACATCGTAAATACAATAATGAAGTTAATCTGTCTTTTGAAAACAAGTCTTTCTTTCGAAAGTGCGTAAGCTGCAATAATCGAAATGACCATCGAGAAGATTGTTCCAAAGAATGTATAGAATAACGTCTTGGTATACGCATTCCAAAATCCTTTTTCTGAGATCACATCAATAATCGCATTAAACTGGAAATCAACGGGTAAGAATACAACCTTACCAAGTTCAAATGCTGTTCTACCTGATAACGATGCTGAAATCGTATAAATGAAGGGATAGAGACACGCAATAGCAAACATTGTGGCAAATGAATAAGCAATAATTTTAAAGATTAATTCGGAGCGATCGAGTCTTTTCATGGTGCCACCTCCTAGAACAATGATGTATCGGATACTCTACGGCTAATAAAATTAGCACCGAGTACAAGAAACATCGCAATCACAGAATTAAATAAATCGGCAGAGGCTGCAACATTTAAGATACTACCTGTTGGATTCATCAAACCACCGACACGTGCAACAAAGGTTGAGATAACATCCGCAGTCGCATACGTTTCGACGTTATAAAGCAAAATGACTTTTTCATAACCAACAGATAAGATTTCACCAATACGCAAGATGAGCATAATCGTTAGTGTCGGTGCCATACCAGGCAAGGTCACATAACGAATTTGTGATAACTTCGATGCACCATCAATTCGAGCCGCTTCATAGTTCGTCGGGCTAATCGCCATAACAGCTGCGAAATAGACAATTGATCCATAACCTGCACCTTCCCAAATACCTGAAACAATGTAGATGGATCTAAAATATTCTGGTCTAAGAAGCATTCTCGTTCCTGGTTCTATAACACCGATCGATGTAAGTAGACTTGCTAGAATACCAGGTGCTTGAGCACTATTACCACCATAAAGCATTAATGTAATAATCGATGTAATAACAACGGTTGAAATAAACTTAGGTAAGTACGATAAAATCTGAACAATACTCCGGTAAACATCACTTTTAATTTCACTGAAGAATAAAGCTAAGATGATAGGTACTGGAAATCCAAAGATTAAACCATACATCGATATCGCAAACGTATTTCTAAATGCTTGCCAGAAATCAGGTGCATAGTCACCTACAACAAGTGATCTAAACGCATAAAATCCAGAAAAAGGGGAATCACCGATGGATACTGTCAGTAACGTTTGATTCTTAAATGCAGCTAGAATGCCGTAAATTGGCATATAGCGGAATATAAAGAAGAAAACGAGTACTGGTATAAGCATCACATAAAGAGGCCAATCTTTCTTGATCATCTGCCAATTACGATGCCATTTTGTTCTTTCGATGTCTTCAAGAAATATTTCATGCTTGACTTCATCGAGTGTCATGGTTTTTAGATCTTGGTTGTATTTGTTTTTCATATCAATAACGACCCTCTTCTTTTCTGCGTTCTTCGATTGATCTTAATAAATATTTTTTCATATTGACAAGTAAATCTTCTTGTTTTGATGCAATGAAGAAGATAAACCATCCCAGTATAAAATTCACGCTATGACGAATAAGGAGTGTTTCCCATTGGACTTCACCAACAATTGAACTCGCCAAAGCCTGAAATAAAAACATAATGACATAACCTGTTACATAATACAGTGTTAAAAGTAAAACTTCATTTTTAATCTCGTCACGTTTTGCAAGTTTAAACCATACCATGGATGATCCAACCGAGAATATGCTTACTGCATAAACCATATTGGATAGCAATGTACCACCACGATATAATGCAAAATGTAATAAAGTGACAACAACTGGGATAATAAATGCTTTATAATCCCATCTGATATATGCGATCAGCATGACAACAAACGATAAAGCAACATAGAGAAACTTTAAATCTGTCTTACTTGCAAAATAGCCAACAATATCCACGATGAGCGCGATCACAGTTAAGACTAGGAGATCAAATGTCATAAATTTCTTGATTGTCAAAGCGATCACTCCTCTATATAATATAGGTAGAAATATGAAACGAGGGCAAATCATGAAAATCTTTTTAACTCCAGATGAATCAATCAGTAAATGTTTAGATCAATATCCAATTAATCAACACATAGAACTTTATTTAAGTCCTGGAACTTATCATGAAAAACTAAGAATTAAACATCACAATCTTCATATTTATGGTTCTAAAGAAGGTAAGTCAATCATTTCAAATGGTGATTACGCGTATAAGATGCATGATGATGGACTTTTATATAATACGTTTCGAAGCTATACCGTGATGATTTTAGGTGATGATGTAAAACTCTACGATCTGACGATTGAAAATACATGCGGATCTGGTTTTACCATCGGTCAAGGGGTAGCGCTTTCACTTTTGGGGAAGCGGACAACCCTTATGAGCTGTACATTGCTTGGTCATCAAGATACACTTTTTATCGGTCCACTTCCAAGAGATTTAAATGAACGTTACGATCACTTTCTTCCACTTGAAGAAAGAACGGACCACATCACTTATCATCATTTAAAATCATGTAGGATTGAAGGTGATGTCGATTTTATCTTCGGTAGTGGTGTCGCCTTATTTGAATCATGCAACATCATCTCTCTTGGTAAGGGCTATATTGCTGCACCTTCCACATATCAAGAATTTCCATATGGTTTTATCTTTTATAAGTCTACGATTACTTCACTCACGAGTGAACCTGTTTTATTAGCCCGTCCTTGGAGAGAACATGGTTCAACCACATTCATTGACTCAACATTTAAAGGAATTTTTGCTAGTGAACGCTATGATGCTTGGGATAAAGAGGTTTTTCGGTTTAAAGAATCGCCTTATGTTAATTCATTATTATCGAGTGAACTCACAAGCCTTGAGAAAACTGAGTGTTTAGCTTTTATCAAAGAAATATTTGGTTCACTTGAATAAATCATTAAAAGTTAAAATATGTATTTGCGTTATTAAAACTGATATCTTCAACGAGTTTTCCAAGAAGTTCTATATCATTTGGGAATAATCCCTTTTCAACTTCTTCTCCGATCAGATTACATAAGATACGTCTAAAGTATTCATGTCTTGGATAACTTAAGAATGATCTTGAGTCTGTTAACATACCAACAAATTTTGAAATAAGTCCATTATTTCCAAGTGCTTTCATCTGTTTTGTCATTCCTTCGATGGTATCTAAGAACCACCACGATGAACCAAACTGAATCTTACCTGGAATGCCACCACCTTGGAAGGATTGCATCATTGTAATCGCAACTTCAAAGTCTCTTGGATTTAAGGTGTATAAAATCGTTTTAGGCAGTTCACCTGTTTGATCAAGTGCATCCATCAGTTGTGATAATGGTTTAGCGATTAAACCATCGTTAATCGCATCAAACCCTGTATCTGGGCCTAAGTTCTTTAACATACGTTCTGATAGGTTACGAAGCGCTCCAATGTGATACTGCTGGACCCAGCCACGTCTGTTGTACTCTTGTCCAAGGAAGACGAGCATATGGCCTTTATATTTTCTAATTTCAAGATTGGTTAGAGATTCATGATTTAAAGCTTTTTCATAAATTCTAGCAACTTCTTCTTGAGTTGCTTTTTCATAGGAAACAACATCAAGTGCGTGATCTGATAATCTTGAACCATGTTCATGGAAGTAATCAATACGCATCACAAGCGCTTTTTTGAGTAATTCAAGATTCGATAAATTAAAACCAACAACTTTACTTAGTTTTAATATCCAATCTTGGAACCATGAAAGTTCAATATTAATTGCTTTATCCGGACGAAATGCTGGAAGTACTTTTGTTTTAAATGACTGGTCTTGTTTTAATTTTTCGTGCCATTCAAGTGTATCTGTTGGATCATCTGTTGTACATATAACAGATACATGAC
>JAEWVV010000148.1 GCA_023458995.1 Bacillota bacterium | reverse complement strand
AAAAATAGCTTTGCTGCATTTTCCTTCTCTATATTAGACATTTTATCTTTGTTTTCAAGGATGTCTTTTGATAAGTCGTAAAGTCTAATTTCATAATCCATGAAGTAATTTTCCTCTATAAAAGCTTTATCATTACCAAGAGCACTAGTCGGAATGTTTAAAATTTTCATTAATTCAATCCAGACATCAATCGTTATTTTCCTTTCTCCTCGTTCATATTTAGAATAACCTGAATGTGTCATATTTAATTTCTCTGCTACTTCCTTTTGGGTCATACCTCTATATACTCTATAAGTTTTCAATATCTCGTATTCCGTCATAGCGTTTCACCTCAATAATATAATAACATATTCTGTACACTTTGTACATATTTAACTTGACATTGTACATTTTGGACAGTATAATATAGTTGTACACATTGGACAGTGATCGGTTTTGTGGTGTGGGTGGTGGTGGGTGTCTTATGACACCACACCCCCACACTAAAAGTGTGGAAAGGTAAGTATTACCCTTTACACACTTATGTGCAAATTCTAGGAAAGGAAGCGTAAATATGAGTAATAGGTCAAGAAGTTGGATCTTAACAAACAATTATAAAGAATCAGACCCATTAGAAACAAAGGAACTACTAAACTTAATAACCAATATACCAAGTATCTTATATACCGCTTTTCAGCTTGAACAAGGTGAACAAGGAACAAAACACCATCAAATATATATGTCATTCAGACACGCTAAAACTTTTGAAATGATTAAAAGGCTATTTCCTAACGCTCATATAGAAATAGCAAAAGGAACACCAGAACAAGCTTCAGATTATTGCACTAAAACAGATTCAAGAATAGGTGAACCTACAATTTGGGGTGAATTACCAATTCAAGGTAAACGAACAGACATAGAAGATATGGTTTTAATGGTTGAAGAGGGTCATTCTATTAAAAACATTAGGAAAATTTATCCGAGTCAGTGTTTAAGAAATGGTAATCATTTAAAAGAACTTAGACAAGATATTCTTGAGGAAAAATATGGAGCGATTTATAGACCATTAAATGTTGTTTATTTATACGGAGAACCAGGAATTGGCAAGACAAGATATATAGCTGAGAAATATGGATACGAATATATATATGTCGTAACAGATTATGAACACCCTTTTGATTCATACGATGGTGAACCAGTTATTGTGTTTGAAGAATTTAGAGACTCACTTCGTATTGAACAAATGCTTCATTATCTTGATGGACAACCTATCAAATTACCCGCAAGATATACAAATAGGGTGGCTTGTTATGAAAAAGTGTATATTGTCTCTAATTGGAAATTCGAAGATCAATACATATGGATTAAAAATCAAGATATACAAACATACAAGGCTTTCCAAAGAAGAATTCATTTTATTGGTAATCTTGAAGAAGTTAAAACTTATGACACAATCCAAGAAGAAACACAAAGCAAGGATTTAGTTGAATCCGCTATTTCTCTTTTCGGCGACAAAGTGAAAGTTGAGGGATAGACTATGATACTTAATAAAGCTATTGAACAATTTAGAAAATATACTACTGTCACCAAATCTAAAGGCACACAAGATTATTATGTCTATCTTTTTAAAATGCTTTCTGAACACATGGGAAAGCTTGAATGTGATGATATCTCAGATGATGATATTTTAAACTATATTATTAAACTCAAAGAGATTACACCTACTATTTCAAACGCAACCATTAACAAGCATATAACGGCTTTAAAAACCATTGTGAAATATGCAACCGGTCGTGTAATTAAGTTCAGTAAACTAAAAGAACGCAAAAAGACTATTCCAACCATTTCAAAAGAAACCATCAACAAGATTTTTAATTATCTTCAAAAGAATATGAAGAATAGATTCATGTTTAGAAATTATGTTTTTCTCAAATTGCTCCTTGATACCGGTTTAAGAATGAATGAAATGATACATTTAAGAAAAAGAGATATAGATTTTGATACTTCTTCTATACATGTAAAAGTAACCAAAACAGATATTGATAGATATGTATGTTTTACTGAATCAACAAAAAAACTACTTATGAAGTTTATTGTCACTCATAAAATTGAAGATTATTTATTCTTTGATTTTAACACTGGTAATAAACTAACAACTTCTTCTATTGAGTGTTATATTTATAGAATAAAAAAGAGGTTAGATATCCAAGAGAATATCACACCTCATAAATGGCGACATACATTTGCAACCACATTTATTAGAAATGGTGGTGATTTAGAAACATTAAGATTATTACTCGGTCATACAAATTTAAAAACTACACAAAAATATTTACATTTGAATAAAAACGATATTGTTGAAAATTACAAACAGATAATGACTTAGTGTATTTCTTCAACAACTTCAACAAAACCCTCAAATAAAAGCTCATAGTCATCTTGACCTCTTTCGTTCGCCCCAGACCAATATTTGAACGCCCTTTCTCTCCACAACCTACCATTGATTGTATTTATCTCTAAATATGATTGACTCGCTTTATGAATTTTTCCTGTTAGTTTTAATTTAAAAATTTTATCTTTGGTTGGATTAAAATTTAGTCTTGCCTTCCAATATTCAAGTGATTCTTCGTTATTTTCTATGACCCAAATACAATTCTGTCTTGAGGGATGATTAGTGAAATTTAATCTTCTAACTTCTTCGAAAAAACTCTCTCTTATTTGAATATTATACTCGTTTATTAGCGTTCTTGCCTTTTTTATTGCCTCTAATAAATTATAACCATCATTACTTTCAATTACTTCTACTCTTTGTGTGATACCTTCATGTGCACTAATTACATGTTGTAAAAATACAAGAACATCAATGAATTCACTTCCCATGGTTATACCAAAGTTAGTATTCTCAAAATAACTACTAAAATTATTCTTTACTCCGTTGAAAAAAAATTTAGCTCCTACATTCCAGTGATTACTTAAAGCATTTGCTCTATGAA
This sequence comes from Bacillota bacterium, assembly GCA_023458995.1. GTDB lineage: Bacteria > Bacillota_I > Bacilli_A > Acholeplasmatales > Acholeplasmataceae > Peloplasma. The sequence continues at coordinate 4,445 of JAEWVV010000148.1, read as the reverse complement.
TATGTAAATATTCCGCCTCTTGTACTTCAATCATATTTTTCCCCTATCGTTTTATTTTAATTATACCATTCAAACAATTAAATTACATATAACTTAAGTGACACAAGGACAAACTCCTAAAACCCAAAAGAAAAAGCCACTATCAATGGCTTATTTAAGGTCTCCATGGTGGCTCCGGGCAGAATTGAACTGCCGACACAAGGATTTTCAGTCCTTTGCTCTACCAACTGAGCTACAGAGCCTAATAATGGCGGTCCGGACGGGAATTGAACCCGCGATCTCCAGTGTGACAGACTGGCATGTTAACCACTACACCACCGGACCTTTTTTGGTTGCGGGAGAAGGATTTGAACCAACGACCTCCGGGTTATGAGCCCGACGAGCTACCAGACTGCTCTATCCCGCGATATTAAAAACTATATCAATTTTATTAGACTTCTCGTGGCGGAGGAAGAGGGATTCGAACCCCCGCGCCTTTTACAGCCTGTCGGTTTTCAAGACCGATCCCTTCAGCCAGCTTGGGTATTCCTCCAACATTATAACATAATTTTATTTCGTTGTATAGTTGGTTAGTTGGTGGACCCGGTAGGACTCGAACCTACGGCCAACCGGTTATGAGCCGGTAGCTCTAACCAACTGAGCTACGGGTCCAAACTGGTAGCGGCGGGGGGGGTCGAACCCTCGACCTCACGGGTATGAACCGTACGCTCTAGCCAACTGAGCTACGCCGCCATCTAGCATCTAAAGAGATTAGATGAACTGTGTTTGAAACCTAAAACTCAATGCCTTATCCAAATGAATGGTGGAGCTTAGGGGGATCGAACCCCTGACCTCCTGCGTGCAAAACAGGCGCTCTCCCAGCTGAGCTAAAGCCCCATTTCAGATAAGCCATAATGGTACCTCGAGCCGGACTTGAACCGGCACGGATTCATCATCCATGGGATTTTAAGTCCCACGTGTCTACCTATTTCACCATCGAGGCATTGAAAAGTGGTGACCCGTGTAAGAATCGAACTTACGACACCTTGATTAAAAGTCAAGTGCTCTACCGACTGAGCTAACGGGTCGCGTGGTGCCGAAAACAGGACTTGAACCCGCAACCTACTGATTACAAGTCAGTTGCTCTACCAGTTGAGCTATTTCGGCAGATTAAAATTAAAAGTGGTGGGAGTTAACGGGCTCGAACCGCTGACCCTCTGCTTGTAAGGCAGATGCTCTCCCAACTGAGCTAAACTCCCATTAAAAATAGAGATACTGCCTGGCAACGACCTATTTTTGCTCCTTAGAACTATCGTCGGCGCTGAAGTGCTTAACTTCTGTGTTCGGGATGGGAACAGGTGTGTCCACTTCGCCATCGTCACCAGACATCTCTCAAAACTAGATAAATTATTCGTAAACTGCAAGGTTAAGTCCTCGACCTATTAGTAATGGTCAGCTTCGCACGTCGCCGCGCTTCCACACCCATCCTATCAACCTCATCGTCTATAAGGGGTCTTACTAATTGGGAGATCTCATCTCAAGGTGGGCTTCACGCTTAGATGCTTTCAGCGTTTATCCCTTCCATACATAGCTACCCAGCTGTGGCCCTGGCAGGCCAACTGGTGCACCAGTGGTATGTCCACCCCGGTCTTCTCATACTAGGGGCAGCTCCCTTCAAATCTCCAACGCCCACGACGGATAGAGACCGAACTGTCTCACGACGTTCTGAACCCAGCTCGCGTGCCGCTTTAATGGGCGAACAGCCCAACCCTTGGAACCTTCTCCAGCTCCAGGATGCGACGAGCCGACATCGAGGTGCCAAACCGCTTCGTCGCTGTGAACGCTTGGAAGCGATAAGCCTGTTATCCCCAGGGTAGCTTTTATCCGTTGAGTCCTGGCCCTTCCATGCGGTACCAGAAGATCACTAAACCCGACTTTCGTCCCTGCTCGACTTGTTGGTCTCGCAGTCAAGCACCCTTATGCTTTTGCGCTCTACGAATGATTTCCAACCATTCTGAGGGTACCTTTGGGCGCCTCCGTTACTCTTTGGGAGGCGACCGCCCCAGTCAAACTGCCCACCAGACACTGTCCCCCGGAATCCACTTCCGCGGGTTAGACATCAGATGCACGAAGGGTGGTATCCCAAGGTCGACTCCTCCAAAACTAGCGTTCTAGATTCTCCGTCTCCCACCTATCCTGTACATCTTACACCCAATGTCAATATCAAGCTACAGTAAAGCTCCATGGGGTCTTTTCGTCCTGTCGCGGGTAGCCGGCGTTTTCACCGGCAGCTTGATTTCACCGAGTCCCTTGTTGAGACAGTGCCCAAATCGTTACGCCTTTCGTGCGGGTCGGAACTTACCCGACAAGGAATTTCGCTACCTTAGGACCGTTATAGTTACGGCCGCCGTTTACTGGGACTTCAATTCAATGCTTCGTTTCCTGACATCTCCTCTTAATCTTCCAGCACCGGGCAGGCGTCAGCCCCTATACTTCACCTTGCGGTTTTGCAGAGACCTGTGTTTTTGATAAACAGTCGCTTGGGCCTATTCTCTGCGACTTTTCTTTTTCATTAAAAGTCCTCCTTATCCCGAAGTTACGGAGTCATTTTGCCGAGTTCCTTAACAAGGGTTTTCTCGCGCGTCTTAGTATACTCTACCCACCCACCTGTGTCGGTTTACGGTACGGGTGGTCTTAAGATTAACCCTAGAAGCTTTTCTTGAGAGCCTGACGTCGTCGCCCTTTACCTACCGGACCTCAGCCTTATCGATGCACGGATTTGCCTGTGCATCAGCCTCGATCCCTCGTCCCCAATCCACTGAAGGGGCGGGCGCTAGCCTCCTCTGTCACTCCATCGGTCTTAAAACCAGTGCAGGAATCTCTACCTGCTATCCATCGGCTACGCTCTTGAGCCTCACCTTAGGCCCCGACTTACCCAGGGCGGACGAACCTTCCCCTGGAAACCTTGGGTTTTCGACGGACAGGATTCTCACCTGTCTTTTCGTTACTTACACCGGCATTCTCACTTCCAACCACTCCAGTAGTCCTTCCGATCTACCTTCACCGCTGTTGGAACGCTCCCCTACCACTTATGGATCACCATAAATCCGCAGATTCGGTGTGATGCTTAGCCCCGGTACATTTTCGGCGCGGAGTCACTCGACTAGTGAGCTTTTACGCACTCTTTAAAGGATGGCTGCTTCTAAGCCAACCTCCTAGTTGTTTGTGCATCCCCACTTCCTTTTCCACTTAGCATCAACTTTGGGACCTTATCTGGCGGTCTGGGCTCTTTCCCTTTTGACCATGAACCTTATCACCCACAGTCTGACTGCTGGCCACGTTTACCGACATTCGAAGTTTGATTGGGCTCAGTACCCCGAGGTGGGGCCATCACACATTCAGTGCTCTACCTTCGATAAACTCTTATTGCCAACGCTAGCCCTAAAGCTATTTCGGGGAGAACCAGCTATCTCTGAGTTCGATTGGAATTTCACCCCTAGCCACAAGTCATCCAAGATTTTTTTAACAATCCCTGGTTCGGCCCTCCATTTGGTCTTACCCAAACTTCAGCCTGCTCATGGCTAGCTCACCCAGTTTCGGGTCTACAGCGCCTGACTCATTCGCCCTATTCAGACTCGCTTTCGCTTCGGCTCCACCCCTTCAGGCTTAACCTTGCCAGACGCCGTAACTCGCCGGTTCATTCTACAAAAGGCATGCCATCACCCATCAACGGGCTCTGACTACTTGTAAGCACACAGTTTCAGGTTCTCTTTCACTCCCCTCCCGGGGTTCTTTTCACCTTTCCCTCACGGTACTGGTTCACTATCGGTCACCAAGGAGTATTTAGCCTTATGAGATGGTCCTCACATCTTCCGACAAGATTCCTCGTGTCTCGCCGTACTTCTCGACACCCCAGTCCCTATGCTTTCGAATACGGGGCTCTCACCCTCTCTGGCCGGCTTTCCCACGCCGCTCTCCTAGCATAAAGTTTTCTTACTGTTATGGTGTCAGGCTCCTCCGCGTTCGCTCGTCGCTACTTGCGGAATCGTTGTTACTTTCTTTTCCTGCGGGTACTTAGATATTTCAGTTCCCCGCGTTTTCCCTCCATCGCTGGATGACACGTCTTCCACGTGCCGGGTTTCCCCATTCGGATTCCCACGGATCGTCGCGTACTTACTGCTCCCCGTGGCGTTTCGCCGTTAGTTGCGTCCTTCTTCGGCTCTTGGTGCCAAGGCATTCACTGTGTGCCCTTTTTTCCTTAACCTTACATTTCTTTTGTTTACGACATAATTTATCTACTTTTCAAAGATCAAACCTTACTTATTTAAAAGACCGGTTGAAGGTCTTTCAAAACTGAATATGATGAGTGTTTGGATAAAGTTTTTGATGCTTAATTAAGCATCGCCTTTCTCCTTAGAAAGGAGGTGATCCATCCCCACGTTCCCGTAGGGATACCTTGTTACGAC
>JAEWVV010000147.1 GCA_023458995.1 Bacillota bacterium | reverse complement strand
TCCTTACACCCTGCAGATTTTGGTTCACAAGTTTTAAAACAGTTGATCAAAGAATCAGGAATTAAAGTAGAAGATATCAATGAAGTACTTGTAGGTAACATTTTACCAGCAGGTCTTAAACAAGGTGTTGCAAGACAAGTTGCATTATTATCAGGGATTCCAGCATCTGTGCCAGCTTATGGCGTTAACATGGTTTGCGGTTCTGGTATGAAGACTGTAATGAACGGGTTTACAAATATCGCATTAGGCTTACATGATTTAGTCATTGCTGGTGGTGTTGAATCCATGAGTGGTGCACCATTCTTAGTACCTGGTCAAGTTAGAGGCGGTATCAAGATGGGCGAACAATTGATGAGAGACCACATGCTTCATGATGCACTCACCGATGCTTTTGAAGGATATCATATGGGAATCACTGCTGAACATATTGTTGAAAAATACGGTATTACGCGTGAAGAACAAGATGTATTTGCTTGGGAATCGCAAAAGAAAGCAATGAAAGCTCAAGATTTAGGTAAGTTTAAAGATGAAATTGCTCCAGTCGTTATTCCTAATCGTAAAGGTGATATCGTATTTGAAACAGATGAATTCATTAATAGAGCAACATCATACGAAAAATTAGCACAACTTCGTCCTGCATTTAAAAAAGATGGTAGCGTAACAGCGGGTAGCTCTTCAGGAATTAATGATGGTGCAAGCTTTATGATTCTTGCATCTGAAGATTATGTTAAAGCACATAACTTAAAACCAATTGCTGAAGTTGTTGGTATTGGTCAAGGTGGCGTTGATCCATCAGTCATGGGCTTAGGTCCTACTCCAGCAATCAAACAAGCATTAATGCATGCTGGTTTAGACATTAAAGATATCAACACATTTGAACTTAACGAAGCATTTGCTGCCCAATCACTTGGTGTTGTTAAAGAATTAACCGATGCATTTGGTGTTACAAAAGAAGAAATCTTAAGTAAAACAAACCCAAATGGTGGTGCTATCGCACTTGGACATCCAGTTGGAGCAAGTGGAAATCGTATTATGGTTACACTCGTTCATGAAATGTTAAAAAATCCTGACTATACTTATGGTCTTGCTAGTCTATGCATTGGCGGCGGAATGGGTACAGCTGTTATTTTAAAGAAAGTTAATTAAGAGGAGATAATTAAATGAAACGCTTAGAAAATCGTGTTGCCGTTATCACAGGCGGTGCAAAAGGTTTAGGACAAGCAATGGCAGAATTATTTGCTAAAGAAGGTGCAACTGTTGTTGCAGCTGATATGGGTCAAATGACTTATGAGTGTGAAAATGTTCACTATTTCCCATTAAACGTAACTGACGTAAATGGTGTACAAAAGTTCTTCGATGATGTTATTGCAAAATTTGGTAAGATTGATATTCTTGTCAACAACGCTGGTATCACTAAAGATGCAATGACACGTAAAATGACAGATGATCAATGGAATTTAGTGATTGATGTCAACTTAAAAGGTGTTTTCAACTTAACACGTTTAGTTGGACCTCATATGGAAGCAAATGGTTACGGTTCAATCATTAACATTTCATCAGTTGTTGGTGTATTTGGTAATATTGGTCAAGCAAACTATGCAGCTACTAAAGCTGGTGTTATCGGTTTAACCATGACTTGGGCTAAAGAATTCGCACGTAAAGGTGCAAACGTTAGAGTTAACGCAATCGCTCCAGGTTATATCATGACAGACATTCTAAAAACTGTACCTCAAGATTTACTCGATGGTTTTGCTAAATTAACGATGCTTGGTCGCCTTGGACAACCTCATGAAATTGCAAATGCTGCATTATTCTTAGCATCTGAAGAATCATCTTATGTAACAGGACAAACATTAAACGTTAATGGCGGCATGCGTCTTTAATTGAACTATTAGAAAGTAGGTGTTCCTCATGGATAAAGTCAATGTAGGAATTGTTGGAACTGGTATTTATTTACCCAAAGGTCGTATGACTGCAAGAGAAATTGCTGAAGCGACTAAAGGTGTTTGGAGTGAACAAGCGGTTATCGATAAACTCGGTATTCGTGAAAAAGTTATTCCTTCTGAGTTACCACAAGATGGTACACAAGAAATGGGTGCTTTAGCAGCTCTAGATGCGATTAAAAATACAGGAATCAATCCACTTGAAATCGATGTGATTTTAAGCGTTACTGAAGAATGGAAAGAATATCCACTCACAACATCAGCCCTTTATATTCAAGATCGTATTGGTGCAACCAATGCATGGGGAATTGATGTTCAGAATCGTTGCTGCACAACTGTATCAGCAATGAAGATGGCAAAAGATATGCTTATTGCAGATGATGAAATCAATGTAGTGATGGTTGTTGGTGGCTATCGTAATGGTGATTTTGTCGACTATACTGATAAGGATATGTCCATGATGTTTAACTTAGGTGCAGGTGGTGGAGCTATCATCTTGAAAAAGAATTATGGCAAAAACTTACTCCTTGGTTCACATGTGATTGGTGATGGTTCGCTTTCACGCACAGCTGGTGTCGAAATCGGGGGCATATGCAATCCGATTACGCTAGCCAATATGTCAGAAGCAAAGAAATCACTTCGTTTAATGGATCCTGTTAAAATGAAGAATCGTTTAAATGAAGTATCAATGCCTAACTGGTATAAGTGCATCGATGAATCTTTAAGAAAATCACATTTAGAAAGAAAAGATATCACTTTCTTAGATATCTTACACATTAAACGTTCAGGTCATGATTCGATGGTCAAAGAATTAGGATTAAATCCTGAACAATCCATTTATTTAGAAGACTATGGACACATTGGACAGATTGACCAAATACTTTCTCTGCACCTCGCCTTACAAACAGGTCAGGTCAAGGACGGTAGTGTGATCTGTATGCTCGCAGCCGGTATCGGTTATGTCTGGGCAGCCAATATTGTCAGATGGGGATAAGTGTTATACACTTACCCTTTTTCCCCCATATATGATAGAGTGAGTTAGAGTTATTACTTACTCTGTACAACTTTGATAAGAGGTGTCAACATGCCAAAATATATAACTGCAGAACAAGCGGTAGAACTTGTTAAATCAAATGATCATATCGTTGTCGGTATGACTGCTGCTGAACCACAAAGTTTTATGAATGTGCTCCATACAGTCGCAGACAAAGTGAAAAACGTTGTTGTCTCAAACTGTTTGCCTATTCTTGAAGCAGAATTTTTTACGAATCCTAAATATAAAGATTCATTTAAGGTTGCTGGCTGGTTTTACACTGCAACCTTAAGAAAATACCATAAAAACGGTAATGTATCATTCATTCCAAACCATTTGCACCTTGCTGGTAAAAAGAGATTTGAACATATGAAGCCCAATATCTTTGTTACCTCAGCATCGATGCCAAATGAAGACGGATATATTTCACTATCTATTCAAAACGTCTATGAAAGAGATGCAATTGATTTAGCTGATATCGTCATCATTGAAACAAACCCAAATTTCCCCTTTACTTATGGTGATAACCAAGTGCATATCGATGAAGTCGACTATATCATTGAATCAAATTATCCAGTTCCATCCATTATCAATTCTGAACCCAACGAAAAAGATATGCTCATTGGTAGAGAAATTGCAAAACACATCGAAGATGGTTGCACAATTCAACTTGGTATTGGTGGTATTCCGAATGCGGTTGCTGCATCCTTAAAGGATAAAAAAGACTTAGGTATTCATACAGAGATGTTTACAACTGGAATGATGGATTTAATCAAAGCTGGTGTTGTAACCGGTAAGAAAAAGAACTTTATGCCAGGTAAACATGTCACAGCGTTTGCTTATGGTTCAAAAGAACTTTATGAATTCTTAAACAATAATAAAGATGTTTACTTTATGAGAGGTGTTGAAGGTAATGACCCTCATGTGATTGGACAAAACGATAATCAAGTTTCAATTAATACAACAATCGAAATTGATTTAACTGGCCAATGCGCTTCTGAATCAATTGGTCATGTCCAGTTCTCAGGTACAGGTGGACAATCTGACACTGCTGTTGGCGCACAAAATGCTATTAATGGTAAATCATTTATTGCATTATACTCAACAGCGATGGTGAAAAATCCATTAACTGGTGAAAGAGAAGAAGTTTCAAAGATTGTTACCACATTAAAACCAGGCGCTGCAGTCACATTATCAAGAAATGATGTTGACTATGTTGTTACTGAATATGGTTGTGTATCCTTAAGAGGTACAACCATTGAAGAACGTGTCAAATTACTTATTTCAATTGCTCATCCTAAGTTTAGAGATCAACTTCTTGAAGAAGCGAAAAAATTGGAGTGGATTTTCTAATGGCCATTTTAAATTATAAAGGTAGATCCATCTATTATGATGTCAAAGGTGAAGGTAAACCTATCTTAATCTTAAATGGCATTATGATGTCTACAAAATCTTGGGAGCCTTTTGTAAGCACATTAAGTGAAACGAACATGCTCATTCGTCTTGATTTCATTGATCAAGGACAATCAGATCGTCTTGAAAATAGTATTTACATGCAAGATGTTCAAGTAGAAATAATTGTTGATCTCTTACATGAACTAGGTCTTTCAAAAGTTAATGTTGTCGGTATTTCTTATGGTGGTGAAATAGCAGTTCAACTCGCATATCTTCATCCACATATGGTTGATCGTCTCGTTTTATTTAACACGACGCCCTACACATCACCATGGCTTGCAGAAATTGGACATTCTTGGATTAACATTGGTAAGACAAGAAATGGTCAAAACTACTATCAAGCGACCATTCCTGTGATCTACAGCCCTAGTTTTTATGCATCAAGATTAGAGTGGATGAAGAAAAGAGAAGCTTATTTAGTTCCCGTTTTCTCAACACCAGCTTTCTTGGATGCAATGGAACGTTTAACGAACTCTGCAGAATCGTATGATGCGAGAAATTATTTAAGTCAAATTACTGCACCAACGCTTATTGTTTCTGGTGATGAAGACTATTTAACACCACTTGCAGACCAAAAGAAGCTCCATGAGCTCATTAAAGGTTCATATCACGTAATTTTACCTGGTGTTGGACACGCGTCCATGTATGAAGTGCCTATGATGTTTTCAACACTCGTCCTAGGTTTCATTAACGCCAAGGACACCGTATACACCATATAAGCAGAAATTTTTTACGTATACGTTATTTAGAGAAAAGAGGTTACTATGACATTTATATCCGACTTTTTAAGTATTATTGTCAATGCACTCATTCCTTTTAGTTTCCTATCACTTGCAACGTTCGGTATCGTTTTAATCTTTAAGACGAGTTCGACAACAAACTTTGCTCAAGGTAGTTTAGGGATTTTAGGTGCATTTACGACAAGTTATTTAATCGATAAACAGGGAGTATCCAACATCACAAGCATGCCAAGTGTTGTTATCACAAGTCCTTGGCAATTGGTTTTACCCATGTTAGCTGGAATCCTTGTGTCATTTGTTGTTGGACTACTCATCGATATCGTTATTTTCAGAAATGCGAAGTATGTGAATGCTGCAACAAAGCAAATCATTACGATGGGACTCGTCATTGTAATCACAGGCATAATTCCGATTATCTTTGGTCCTGCAATTACACGTGTAAGTTTTCCGTTCTCATCGAAGGTTCTTACAGTCTTAGGTGTGGCACTTCCTGTTCATCAGTTAGTTACTTTAATTATTGCAGCAACGATTATTACAGTCATCTTCATTTTACTTAAGTATACAAAATGGGGATTAGGTGTACGTTCTGTCGCATCAAATGAAAAAGTTGCAGGTTTAATGGGAATTAACACGAATTTAATTAACGCATTAAGCTGGGGTATTGCTGGTGCACTTGGTGCATTATCTGCAATTACCTATACAGCTGCGATTGGTTCACTCAGTGCTTCATCGATGATTGGTATTCAAGTCAATGCTTTCTATGCATCCATTCTTGGTGGATTTAGTACATTCTTTGGACCATTAGCTGGTGCTTTCCTCATGACGACAGGTCAATCGATTATTCCAAAAATTTTGATTCGTTGGAACTTAACAGCTTGGAGTAATACGGTTTTATATTTAGCTATCATTATCGCAGTGCTTATTAAGCCACTCGGTATATTTGGCAAGAAAGTTATAAAGAAGGTTTAATCATGCGCCTATTTATTGATCAAAAAATTAAACCCATTCTAAAAAAACCACACATGATGTTTGTTCTTGTTGGTATTTTTCTTTCGATCTTTGCTTTCTTAAACACAGTTATTCCACCTGATATTTATGGCGCAGTTGTCACAACAGCCTATTATTATCTCGCTGGATTAGGATTTGCATTACTTCTTGGGTACGGTGGATTAGCATCACTTGGAACTGGAGCATTCGTTGGAATAGGAGCATTCAGTTTCCATTATATGTATCGTCACTTAACTCTACCCATGTTGGTCGCTATTTTCGCAGGGATTGCGATTTCAATTTTAGTAAGTATTATCTTCGGATTTGTATCACTACGTATTTCAGGGATGTACTTAGCGATTGTAACAATGGGATTATCTCAAATTGTGATTGAAATTATTCGTAACATCCCAAAATATGCTTCTGGGACAACAGGTGGTTTCCTCACAGGAGGACCAAGACGACCGCTTGAGTTTCTAGGAATTAGTGTTACGACAAACGTTTCTGTTGTCTTTACAGCCTTCTTCGTTGTACTGGGAATGATCATTGTCTACAACCTGATCAATTCACCTACAGGAAGAGCACTCTTAGCGATTAAGAATAGTGAAACAGCAGCACAAACCATGGGAATTAGTTTATTGAAATATCGTCTCTTAGCCTTTGTTATCTCAGGTGTTTTCGGGACTTTAGCTGGTATATTATCCATTATGTATGTTAGAAATGGTAGTGTGCAACAAATTGGTTTAGCATTCGCACTTAATATTTTAGCTGCCGTAGTCATCGGTGGTACGAAATCGATATGGGGAATACTCCTTGGAACCTTCGTGATCTTTGGACTAGATCTTGCAGTTTTCCAAAGATTCAATTTGGGTAACTACTCGATTATCATTAATGGTGTCTTAATCATCTTGGTTGTGATGTTTTATCCAGGTGGGTTAATTCAGCTTTTTGGAGATATTAAGAAGTGGATTCAAAAAATGATACGAAAAGTGAGAGTGTATATCTATGGCAAAGATTAATTTAAACCAATACATTCGCTCACTTAAGAATGAATCAAATGTTAAAAAATACGCTAAACTCACCTTAAAAATAAATTATCTTGAAGGTTTACAGTTAGAGTATAAAGAGCAAGATTCAATCTTTTTAGAACAACAAGAAAAATTGATGCAAGCTTACTTTGAACAGTCTAGTATACTTCCGAGAAAACGTTTATCCAATGTATCACTAAACGATGAGAAAAGAGAACAAAAGCTTAATACATTTGATAAAAGAGCTTATTGGGCAAGAAGGAAGTATCTAACTTTCAATAAGAGAAAACAAGATCAAAGCAATCTTGAGTCTCTTATGAATACATACGATACTGCTAAAACTTTAGAACGTAGTTCGTATATCACGAAACTTGATCAAAAATACCCGCATCATGATTTAAATGAACAAGAAATTAAGAATTACGAAAACAAATTAATTGATTTTAAGAAAACATATGAATCACGTATGAATTATGTTCGGATTAAACATGATAAGAAGCATCAAAAACTAGCATCATATTTCGAGAAGAACAATGTTTATTTATCTAAGATTAAAGAAATACAACAAGCACTTAAAAAGAATATTCAAACTTATGAAGAAGAGTTAATTCATGAAGAAGATCAAAAACTAGAAGCGCTTAATCAGCACTTACAAACATTAGAGAAAACTTCTGAATCAAACAAGAAGAATAAACAGATTGAACTCATAAAAGATAAAATGAGTTATTTGAACACAAAAAAGAATATGCATAATTCTACAGATATTCAACTGAGTGTTAAAAATCTTAAAATGTATTTTGGTGGTATTAAGGCTGTTAACGATTTAAGTTTTGATGTAAAGAAGGGTGAAATCTTCGGACTCATCGGACCCAATGGTGCTGGTAAAACAACCGTATTCAACTGTATCACTCAGTTTTATAAAGCTACTTCAGGTCATATCGTATTCAGAAATAAAGAAGGCAACCTCATTAACTTAAATCAAAGGAAAACACCTGATATGATTATTGAAGGTATCGCACGTTCATTTCAAAACGTGGAACTCATTTGGGAATTAACAGTGATTGATAACTTGCTTGTATCTGCTCATACGATGTTACTCACCAATTATTTAGAACATATGCTTCATACCAATAAGATGAAGCGTGAAGAGAAAGTCATCAGAAACAAGGGCATGCGCATTCTCAAATCATTAGGTATTGAAGAATATGCATACAGATCACCTTATGGACTTCCCTATGGAATCTTAAAGAAGATTGAATTAGCACGTACCTTGATGACAGATCCATCACTGATCATATTAGATGAACCTGCAGCTGGCTTAAATGATGCTGAAACAGCAAACCTTGCACAAGTCATAAAAAAGATTAATCGTGATTTAGGTATCACTATCTTCTTAGTTGAACATGATATGGGATTAGTTATGAGTATCTGTGATACGATCTGTGCAATTTCTTTTGGCAAGATGCTTGCGATTGGAACTCCACAAGAAATTCAAAAAAATCAAGATGTGAGAAAAGCTTACTTAGGAGATGATAGTGATGAATGATCTGTTAATAGAAATCTCTAAACTAGTAATCGATTATGGGTTTATCAAAGCAGTCAAGGGTATTGACATGAAAGTTCCCAAAGGATCGATTGTTGCAATCCTTGGTGCCAATGGTGCTGGTAAGACTTCAACGATTAAAGCTATATCTGGAATGACAAAAGTTTCCTCTGGTGAAATCAAGTTTCAAGGAGAAGTCATCACGAACTTACCACCCTATAAAATCGTTCAAAAGGGCATTATGCAATCTCCTGAAGGTCGGATGATACTCCAGGGTCTAACGGTAGAAGAAAACCTTCTCGTAGGCGCTTATGCGATTAAAGATAAGATTGTGGATGGTATAAAGATCAAACGCTCACAGCGTGTCAAACAACTGCTTGAAGAGGCTTATGGTTATTTTCCAATCTTAGCTGAACGAAGAAAACAGCAGGCATCAACACTCTCAGGTGGTGAGCAACAAATGTTAGCCATCGGACGTGCTTTAATGGGAGCTCCTGAGCTCCTCTTACTTGATGAACCATCACTAGGTTTAGCACCACTTGTTATAAAAGATATCTTCAGTATTATTCGAAAGATTAAAGAAGATGGACGTACGATTTTGATTGTTGAGCAAAATGCCAAACAAACTCTCAAAATTGCGGATTATGCTTACGTCTTAGAATTAGGTAAGATCAAAGCTCACGGACCTGCAAAAGACATTTTAGATAACAATGACTTAGTTGCAGCTTACTTAGGCGAAACAAACAATTAGTATTGGTAATATG
>JAEWVV010000146.1 GCA_023458995.1 Bacillota bacterium | reverse complement strand
TCCTGCAGCAGCTCGAAGACCTGGGATTCATCACGATCAAGTATGAGAAGGAAAGAGCGTCTAAAAAGGGCATAGAAGCTCGCAATGTGGGTAAACGGTTAGGCATCTTCATCAACGTGGATGCGATGCTGCAGTATGCAAATATTTCACGCTATGACGATGAGTACAGACAAGCTGCGAAGCGCGGATGGTTGAGACGCATCATCAATCAGATCCCGGTGAGAATCATCGGCTTCTTTAACCACGCCATCGCTATGGCGAAAAAGATGAACGATCACATGAAACTTGAAGCACTCAGAAAACGCCAGGAAAACTACGACCGTCACATCAAGGCGATGCAGAAGCGCCATCAGAGCTACAAGTCACCTGAAGAGGACATCACGGTGTCCATGCTCGAAGTCTATAAGGCTGTAGAGAACACTGCAGATGGACTCCACTTGAGACGTCTGCTCAATCCAGAGCTCGCATCACAGCTCGCCTCCAGGACAAGCCAGAACTAAATATCACACATGGTTGCTCACGCAACCCTTTATGCTTTGCTAAAACCGCATAAAAACAGGTAAAAATCACCTTTTTCTGAGCGATGTTCCCTGTTTTAGATGAAGATCCTCCATTTCCCCCCCATGGAGGATTTTTTTTGCTTCAAAGACATAGATAGATTGCATGTGTTCATGGAATGGATAGCATGTCAAAAAACCAGTATGAGATAAATTGCATGTGTTTCGTCGTTATATTTCATCAGTTATATCGGAGAACTAAAAATCTTCAATTTTTAATTCTCCTGTCTTGATGATTTCATCATCAAAGAAGGACCGCTCATGATGGATGATCTTTCTCCTGATGATTCACCCGCCTATAGAGTCTTGATCATGAATGATTTCTTGTGATCAGTCAAAAGCAAAAGCGCTTTAAGTTCGGAGGTCGTATCGTACCTCACTCCCAGCGCATCAGGATGAGAGCAAGCATGATGGCTATCATTGCGGAATGAAGTGAGACTCATTCATCATATGAGAAACAAAAGCCTTTAAAACAAATTTTTTTCTTGAGGCATTTCTTTATTGAAACTATTGTTTTCTTTTATGCTACAGGTGGAGGTGAGGAAAATGACACTAGAGAAATACTTAGATAACGAACTAAGAAAAGATACTATGGATGTAGTTATTTTAGATGAGCAAGGTAATTGAATATCAAATACTCTTCCAGGAGACTCCTATAATCAATGCAAAATTATTAGTATATCATATGAGGTGATTGCCATGATTAAAGTTAAGCAAAAATGAAGCTAAGTTGTATATAGAGACAACATTTGACTGGCGAAAGAAGTAACTTATAAACACAGATAACATCAATGGATATATAGAGACGAAAAAAAAAGCCATTTCGGCTTTTTATTTTGACACTTGAACTTTGACAGAATTATTCTGTTTAATAACTACTTCATGCATAAATGCTAGAATCTTTTGATTATCAATTATATTCTTTACAATGCCAACATTTTTTGAATGATTATCTTTGACTTTAATGTCTTTTTTCATGATATCACCCTTTCTACAAAACAATTATATCATTGAAATCTAATATTATACAAAACAATTACTTGTATTTTCTAAAAAATGAATCATAAACAGAGTCTGATTTATAATAAAACTCTGGTCTACGTCCCCAAATAGACTTTGGATATGTAGAAAAAAAGTCAGAAATGCCTTGATCTTGAGTAGCGATAATTTTACAATTTGATTTATTAACAATCGAATAAATGTGTGGATCATCGTGAATACATGTTTGGAATTGCTTAAAGTAATCTTCGCCACTATCGACATCTATTACATTAACCTCGTATGCTTGATTTAACTTTTTAAGTTCAAAAACATATCTATGAAGATTATGAACTTTTTTCAGTTCACTTTTATATTTTGTTCCACCAAAAACCAATACAAACTTATCTCTATTCTTTCTTGTGAATGATATAAACTTGGTTATCTCGGTCATCTTATCTGTGGATCCAAGATTAACATCTATCAGGTATTCTGTCATATATTGAGTCCTCTGGCAACATAGTCTAGGTAGAAGTCTCTATATTTGTCCATATTCTCCGGAGCAAATGTTCCATCGTCATTAATTGTAATAGGAAGAACTGTCTTTTCATTTGTGAAAAAGTTTAAAGTAGTAACACTATCCTTCAAGTAATCATAGCTGTAAAGGTCTATACATCTATCAACTGATTCTTTTAATGAAGAGTGTCTCTGTAAATCGAGTTTATCAAGCAACATAGAATAAATTTTTTTGGATAGAGTTTCTTTATCTTTTAACAACCAATCTTTGGGTTTCAATTGTGGTACTTTATTTTCAATTAAGTAGATTTTCACAGTGTTATTAATCATTTGTTCTTCGCGTATCGAATCAATTATAAAATCGCTATGTGTTTCAATGAAATATTGAGTATTTGGAGTCTTATAACTTGTATTAAATATCTCTTTTCCAAGTTCGAATTGTGCTTTAGGATGTAAGTGCAATTCTGGTTGAGAAACCATTATATTGTCTTTGCTGTTTAAATCTAGAACAAAAGGCATTATTTGCGAAATTCCAGTCCCATGTAGTTTTACAGGTAAAACAATATTATTTTTTTTCACAGTTAGAGACATTGTAGTAATTGGCATATTGGTTTGATGTTTTTCAAAACTGAATTCCTCAAAAAGTCCAGAGCGTAGACCGAAATCATTAATTTGTTTAATTAGACCGCTTTCCTCTTCAATCATCTTTAAATATCTATATAACACATCTTTTCCTGAATCATCATGATCTTTCTTTATAGCAAACTCATATAATTCAGGTACGTGTCTGATTGGACCTGTGTATTTA
>JAEWVV010000145.1 GCA_023458995.1 Bacillota bacterium | reverse complement strand
ATTTAGTAAAGTATCAAATTCAAGTTGATACATATCGCACACTTTCTTCCATCCGAGATAATGATAATGATCTGTATGAATAATCACACCATCTAAATCAAAAATAATGCCTTTCATCGCTAATTCTCCTGTCCTTACTCTAAATAAAAAAGTATATTTGATATGAAGTAACATATACATTATAGTATATTTTTCTTCATTCGTTATTTAAAACTTAGGGATAAGTATTTTAAGATAGAATAGCAAAAAAGAGTAACTATAACCATGAATATAATGTACATTATTATTTATTTTGTGGGAGCATTCTTTCAATATAGTTTTGATATCATATATTTCATTTGATGATCTCATAGAGAGATTCAATAAGATGTGCAGAAAACGTTTTTATTTATAAATGTATTCCCATTTGTGAATATTAGGCGTACAATATAATCAAAGTGAACATATATTCATGTTAATAAGGAGAAGACAAAATGGGAAAAAAGGCTCATGAACTTTTTGTTGGTCAAAAAGCATTTTTCACGAAAACCATCACAGAAGTTGATGTTGTTTTATTTGCTGGTATTTCAGGTGATCATAATCCTGTACATATCAACCAAGCGTATGCTGAGACAACAATTTTTAAGAACCGTATTGTACACGGTAGTTTAGTATCATCATTATTTTCAACGATTTTAGGAACTGAACTTCCTGGAGAGGGAACGATATTTGTCGATCAATACAACAAATATATAAGACCCGTCTATATTCAAGATACAATCACTGTATCGGTTGAGGTTGAAGAAATCATTTTAGAAAAAAATCGAGTAAAATTTAAAACTGAAGCAATCAATCAGAGAGGAGAAACTGTTGTTGTTGGTACAGCGACGGTAGTTGCCCCAAAATGAGCTATGAGATTTTTTTAGAGTCAGTAACTGAATTTAGAGATCGCTTTGTTAAGCCTCTCGCAATTGATATTGATGAAGAAGAAAGATTTCCAGTTGAAACCTTAAATGAAATGAAAAATCATCAATTGATGGGGATTGTTATTCCAGAAAAGTTCGGCGGTTTAGGAGCGAATACTGAAGCGTATAGTGATACCATTCGAATACTCTCTCAAGCATGTGCAACTACAGGTGTTATTTTATCTGCACACACATCACTCTGTACAGCTCCAATTTATGCATTTGGTAATGAAGAACAAAAGAATAAGTACTTACCAAAATTATGTCGTGGTGAATATTTAGGAGCGTTTGCTTTAACAGAAGCTGGTGCTGGAACAGATGCATCTATGCAGAAAACTACTGCAGTTAATATGGGTGACTACTATTTACTTAATGGAAATAAAGTATTTATTACGAATGCAGGTTATGCAGATCTCTATATTATATTTGCTATGACAGACCCATCCAAAGGAACAAAAGGCATTTCAGCATTTATCATTGAAAAAGATATGGAAGGTTTTACTGTAGGACCTAAGGAAAAGAAAATGGGAATAAGAGGATCTTCTACATGCGAGCTTATTTTTAAAAATGTCATAGTTCCTAAAGAAAATCTCTTAGGTGAAGTCGGTAAAGGATTTAAGATTGCCATGCACACACTGGATGGTGGAAGAATTGGGATAGCTGCACAAGCTTTAGGAATTGCAGAAGGTGCATTTGAGAAAACACTATGTTATATCAAAAAACGGAAACAGTTCAATACGCGCATTGCAGATTTTCAACATACACAGTTTGTTATTGCCGATATGAAAACAAAACTTGAAGCGGGCAGATTGTTACTCACTCAAGCATGTAAAGATAAAGATCAAGGCTTGCCCTATAACGTAAGTGCAGCGATGGCAAAACTTTATAACTCAAGAATTAGTGTGGAGATTACAGATCAATGTATACAACTTCTTGGAGGTTGTGGGTATGTTAGAGATTATGAAATCGAAAGATATCATCGCGATGCCAAGATTACAGAAATCTATGAAGGTACTTCAGAAGTACAAAAAATGGTAATCGCGGGAAAGGTGTTAGGAAAATGAATATACTCGTGTTAGTTAAACAAGTTCCAGATACATCATTAATCAAAATTGATCCAGTAAATAACACCATTATGAGACAAGGTGTTCCATCAATCATCAATCCAGATGATCTAGCAGGGGTTGAAGAAGCTATAAGATTAAAAGAAATCTATGGTGGCACAGTAACAACTATTACTATGGGACCAGAACAAGCAAGAAAGATGATTTATCGTCTTTATGCACGTGGTGTTGATGATGCTTATCTACTTACTGATAAGAAGTTTGCAGGTTCAGATACTTGGTCAACATCTAAAATATTATCTGAAATGATCAGAAAAATACCTTATGATCTCATCATTGCTGGATATCAAGCAATCGATGGTGATACCGCTCAAGTTGGTCCACAAATTGCTGAATTTTTAGGTATCCCACAAGTAACTCATGTAAGTAAAATTGGTGAGATTAAAGATAATTCGATAATTGTTGAGAAAAAGTATGAAACAGAGACACATCTATTAAAAGTTAAACTTCCTTGTTTAATTACAACCCTTAAACAAATGAATAATCCACGATTAATGAAAGCAGGATTAGCACTTCATGCTGAGGACAAAGAAATCCACCAAGTTACGTTTGATGATCTTGGAATCAGTTGTGATTTAATCGGATTAAACGGATCACCCACGAAAGTTAAGAAGACTTATACGAAAGAAGTCATTAAAAAATCAGTACCTAAATATACCACACCTCAAGAAGCAGCTCAAATAATTCTTGAACACATTAAGTAGGAGGATACCATGCATAAAATACTCGTTTTATTAGAATCTTCTAAAGATCAAGTGAGTTCTGTCGGTTTAGAACTTATCTCGGAGGTTAATTCTCAAATTGAAAATATCGATGATGTGATGGTTGATGCCTTATATTTAGGTGAAAAGTTAAGTGATGCATCTCTTTTAGAGTTACATAAAGTGGGAATTGATACACTCTATTTGATGTTTGATTCAAAATTAAAGCATTACGATACACAAATTTATTCAAAGAATATCATGAAGTTTTTAGAGATACACACGTATGATGTGATGTTATTGGGTTCAACTTTAATCGGTAGGGATTTAGCACCAAGAATATCAGCACGCATTCATACAGGTTTAACTGCAGATGCAACAATTTTAGAGTTTAAGAAAGAAGAAGACAAGTTACTTCTAGAAGCTACACGACCCGCACTCGGTGGAAATATATTTGCAACAATTATTTGTCCAAATCATATTCCTCAAATGGCAACAATTAGACCCAATGTTTTTACGATTAAATATCACGAAAAGAAGACATGTACTGAAGTCATTCTTCCTTTATTAGAAGATGTTTCCTCTGATGTTGAGATAATTTCTGTTTATGATCATGTGAGTGATAAAGTTGAACTTTCAAAAGCAACATTTATTATTGCTGGTGGTAGAGGTGTAGAGTCTAAATACCACGATTTATTAAAGATCTCAGACTATTATGATGTAGAGGTTGCAGCTTCAAGAGCGGTTGTCGATGCTAAGGTTACTTCAAAATCAAGACTTGTAGGACAGACCGGACAAACTGTTAAACCTAAAGGATATGTAGCTTTAGGTATTAGTGGAGCAATTCAACATGTTGCAGGTATGGATCAATCGGAATTAATCATTGCTGTTAACCAAGATCCATGTGCACCCATTTTTGATGTTGCACATATCAGTTTGATCACTGATGCAAATCAAGTGATTGATGAACTGATTTCGCTTGGGTCAACACATTTAGGATAATACATAGATAGAAAAAAGAAAGATTGGCTTACTTTATTTTTTTGAATTCATAGATAGTTTTTTTAGATCTACACATATTAAAAGGTTTATTCATAATCGAACAAGGATGATGATACAATCTGTTTTAGTGGTATAATTTATATAAATTAGTCGACTATAAACTCAGATTATCATCATCTTTTTTCGTATATTGAATGATAAATATGGGTAGAATAGAAAGGAAACAGAACATGCAACAAAAAGAAAAATCTATATCATTTTGGGATAATTATTTTAAAGCGATTATCCCATATAAGATTGAAAAAAAGGATGTAACCATCGATAATGCTTTAGATGGGTTTTTAAAGAAAATAGGCGATCAGTGTGAAACGGTTTATGATATCGGTTGCGGTATTGGTACTTGTTTAATCAAAGCTTACTGTTTAGGAGATGAGATTAAGCAAGGTATTGGAATCGATGCATCTAAACATGCTGTTTTAGCTGCAACTGAAATAGCAAAATTATCAAACTTT
>JAEWVV010000144.1 GCA_023458995.1 Bacillota bacterium | reverse complement strand
GATTTGAACCAACGATGAGGGAGTCAAAGTCCCTTGCCTTACCCCTTGGCTATGGGCCTACCTGTATTACTGGGGCGGCTGATGGGAGTTGAACCCACCAATGTCGGAGCCACAATCCGATGCGTTTACCGCTTCGCCACAGCCGCCGTGTAATAGCGCAATTTCTATTATACAATAATATTTACTTTTGTAAAGGGAAATTATGTAAAAAAATACAATTCGTTGAATATTAAAACGTTATCATGTAAACTAGTTTAGAAGGATGTGAACAAGAATGCTCAAATGGATTTTACGGTTTTTCTATATCATGATTATCTCTGTAGCAACCCTCTATGTTTACGGTAGTGCAAATTACGGTAGACTCGAAGAGTACTATGCAAAATACATGGCAGATGAGATTGACAACGACGCTGTTTATTTAAAAGGAATAAACACATTAATGAACTTGGAATATCACCAAGAAAATGCGATTTACACTTCACCAGAATCAACCGATACTGAACACATTAAAGTTTCTGTTTATGCGATTGGTATCAAGAATGATGGTAAGTATTATGATGGTATGATGGTCTTCGTCAACGAGCTTGAAATCTATGAAGATGGTAAACTTGTAGAAAATCCAATCATTAAAATCACTGCTGACTTAAGTGATAAGACTTATAAGTTTAATGATGAACTGACTGATACACCCTATGTCGTCTATGATTCTACAAAAGCTTTCCCCTATTCATACGCACCAACTTTATTCTTGGTTTATGCAGAAGATTATTTATTAATCCCAGATACTGAAAACTACGCAACCGTCAATCGTATTTCGGTTTCTTATTCAAATGGAGAAATTAATGAAGAAGGACAATATGTCTTCAATCCAACACTTCTCTTTGCGGGAGCAAATGAAGAAGTTTCTGAAGCTGCGTATAACAAAGCAATTAATCTTAATCTCAATGAAAGCTCATTCCGTTTAACAGAAACATTTGGTGATGAACTATCACTTGATGAGATTGAAACACTTAATCTTAACACAGAACGTGGTTCCTTAAAGGAGTTTAACGGTGTCATCGTTAAAACAATGTTAATCTACGGATTAATTGTTCTTGCCCTAACATATGTTCTTTTCTTTCATAAGTTTGTTATGGCAAAGATTAGAAACAAAAGAGAATCAAGTCAAACTGTAGTTCAAAAAGAACCTGGTAAAGAACAAGTCGCCATCTTCCAAGATATTGATTACTCTGAAGAAGATAAGAAAAAGAAAAAGTAAACTTAAAATCTCCAGCTCATATTGGAGATTTTTTTCTTTTCAATTGAATTAAGACTTAGTCTTGCATTTGTTGTTTTGTGTATGCTATACTTATTTATGCGCGTAAGCGTCTAGGGGTATGGTGTCAACGGTAGCACAGCGGTCTCCAAAACCGTCGGTACGGGTTCGAATCCTGTTACCCCTGCCATTTAATAATCAAACTTTGATTAAACAGTCAAAGTTTTTTTTATTTATTGGTCTTTTCATGATTAAACATCAATCAAATTAACAGTTCTCAACAGATCATCACAATCATATGAAAAGATTAGAAGAAAAGCATCTTTTTTCAATATTTTATCTTATAATCAAGTTATTGATAATTATCTCTTTCTTCTTATGTTTTGTTTATAAGAGAAAATAAAAGAAGGGTTAATGAATATGAACCATGAAATTATTAGTCTTCCCGAAATAGCCATTCTTGGTAAAGTGGGACTTTGTACAAAAGATCACAATATAGCTCAAGACTTATGGAAAGAAGCCAATGCTCATTTTAATGAGATTGCTCATTTAGGCATGAAGGAAAAAAATCGGACTTTTGTAGGATTTTGGGGTGCGATGAGCGACGAGACGATGTCCTATCTTCCGTGGAAAGAAAATTTTACAAGAGGCTATTATCTTGCAGGTCTAGAAGTGTATAGTGATACAACTGTACCCTTTGGATGGGCGAAGTGGATCATGCCTCCTAGAACTTATCTCAAAGTCCAAATAGAACTCGATCACTATTCAAATGATTTTGAGCATGTGATCACCACATTACTTCCAGAAATGAAATTGAAATTAAGTGGTGCAGTGTGTGAGTATACTGAACCTGAAACAGGGAAGAATTATCTTCTTTTTCCAGTAACAAATCTCGATTAATTTTGAGTTAAAAACAAAGGACCCGAGGGTCCTTTTTTGTTTAAAGATTCAATTTAACCGTAATTGTTGTTCCTCTTGATAATGAACTCTTTAAATCAATGGTCCCATCATATTTTAATGAAATATGTTTAACAATCGCAAGCCCTAATCCTGTACCCCCATCTAATCTTCCTTTATCAACACGATAGAACCGTTCAAAGACACGTTGTTGATGTTCTTCTGCAATACCTATACCTTGGTCTTTGACAGAAAACAAAACCATATCTTGTTGCTTATGGAGTTGAATATCGATTTTTTTATTAGAATCGCTATACTTAATCGCATTTTCAATTAAATTCTTAAAAAGTTTTTGAAGATCCACTGGATCACATAAACCCTCAATTGGACTAGCTTTTACATTAATTGATATCTCTTTAGCATCTGCAAGTGGTTTTAAATGACGAATGACCTCGCTTA
>JAEWVV010000143.1 GCA_023458995.1 Bacillota bacterium | reverse complement strand
CTATAACCGTGTTTTTGGATATTACATTGAAGTTTCCAAAGGGAATAGTGCCCTTGTCAAAGATGAATTTGGTTATGAAAGAAAACAGACCTTAACCAATTCAGAACGTTTTATCACACCACTTTTAAAAGAAAAAGAAGATGATTTACTTCATGCAAAAGAACGCTCAATGAATTTAGAGTATGAACTCTTTAAAGAAATTAGAGATTATGCACTGAATTACACCGTGAGTTTGCAAGAGTTATCGTTAAAAATAGCTGAAATTGATTTATTTTTAAATCTCGCGATTATCAGTGAAAAATATCGCTATGTAAGACCTATACTTCATGAAAAAAGAGATGTTGAAGTCATTAAGGGAAGACATCCTGTTGTCGAACAATATGTGAAGTTCGTTGAAAATGATGTCGTGATGAAAGAAGGAGAAATATTTTTAATCACAGGTCCTAATATGAGTGGTAAATCAACTTATATGCGGATGTTTGCAGTGATTTCATATATGGCTCAAATCGGATCCTTTGTCCCTGCAGAAAAAGCGGTTCTCCCACTTTATGATGCAATTTATACAAGAATCGGTTCATCGGATGATTTAGCCGGTGGGAAATCAACATTCATGGTTGAAATGGTTGAATCCAATGAAGCATTAACAAAAGCTTCCTCTAAGTCACTTATTTTATTTGATGAAATCGGAAGAGGAACCGCGACTTATGATGGTATGGCGCTTGCTCAAGGGATGATTGAATATATTCATGAAAAGATTAAAGCACAAACACTATTTTCAACCCATTATCATGAATTAACCGTTCTTGAACAAAGTCTATCAAGACTTACTAATCTTTGTGTAAAAGCGAAAGAAGAACATGACACTATGGTGTTTTTACACCATGTTGAAAAAGGAACAACCGATAAATCATATGGGATTCAAGTAGCATCACTTGCTCACTTACCGAAGAGTTTAATTCAACGTTCAAAAGAAATCTTAAGTAAACTTGAACAAAAAGAAAATAAAGTAGCACTTGATTTATTTAACTATGATGATTATGAATCGAAAGATATCGAAGTGATTTCCCCTGATGGCATTCTCCTTCTTGAAGAATTGGAAAAACTGGATATCGATCATTTAACTCCCATTGATAGTTTATTGTTACTGAAACACTATCAAAGTATACTTAAAAAGAAATAAGGAGTACTTATGCCAGTTATCAAACAAATGGATAATAGATTAGCAAATATGATAGCAGCTGGGGAGGTCGTTGACCGCCCCGCTTCAGTCATTAAAGAGTTGATTGAGAATGCGATTGATGCGAAATCAACACAGATCTCAGTTGAAGTTTTTGATATGGGCATGTCTAAAATGGTTGTAACAGATAATGGTGTTGGTATGGATCAAATTGATGCTCATATGGCATTTTCAAGACATGCAACATCAAAAATTAAAGATGAATATGATTTATCACAGATTAAGACATTAGGTTTTAGAGGTGAAGCACTTGCTGCTATTTCTTCCGTATCTAAAGTGACTTTAAAAACAAGACAAGAACATAGTGATGGCTTTATGGTGGTCTATGAAGGTGGTCATTTTGTCTTGGATGGTGCAGCAACCCTAAATAAAGGAACAAGCGTTGAAGTTGAAAATCTATTTTTTAATACACCCGCACGATTTAAATATATCAAATCAGATTTAGCTGAAAAAAATATGATTATTGATATTTTTGACCGATTAGCACTTGCTCATCCAGAGATAAGATTTTCTTTAATGATGGATGGAAAGAAACTCAAAGAAACGTATGGAAATAACGATTTTCATCAACTGATTGATAGAATCTATGGATCTAAGATGACAGATGGCATGATCACATTTAAAGAAACTGTACAAAAAATACATTTAGAAGGTTATTTGTTATCGCCATCGATTTCAAGATCTAGAAAAAAAGATATTTCTATTTTTGTTAATGGTAGATATATTAAAAATTACGCACTTGTTCAAGCAGTGATTGATGGCTATCATTCCCATATGATGGTTGGTAAATACCCGATTGCGTTAATCCATATTGAGATTGATCCAAGTTTACTTGATTGTAACGTTCATCCTCAAAAATATGAGGTAAAGTTCGTCAATGAAATGATTTTAGCTTATCACATTGAAGGCTATGTGAAACAAGCACTTGAGATGAGTCGTCATGAAATTCCTGAAACAATATCCCAAGTAGTCAAAGATATCAATAAAGAAGTGTTTACACCAATTCAAATGACCTTTGAAGAGGTTAAAGAAGAAGTTAAGGTTCTTGAAGAAGAAAAACCAAGTACTCATAAATTACCAGATATGGAATATATCGGGATATTCTCAGGAACGTATTTATTATTCCAAAATGAAGATGGTATGTATCTAGTCGATCAGCATGCTGCTGCAGAACGTGTTCGTTATGAATATTACATTCATGCACTTCAAAATCCAGTGAAAACTAAAAAGATGATGCTTGTCAGTTTAAAATTAAAACTGACTGATCGTGATTTTGCAGTTATAAAGAAATATCTTAATGATTTTGAATTATTTGGATTTACGTTTAATGAAGATCTTGAACTGATTGAAATACCCACATGGCTATTAGATGATGAAATCGAGATTGCTGTTGAAGCGATGGTTTCAATGCTTGAAGATCATGGAAAAATTGAACTTCTTAAATTAAGAGATGCTCTTGCTAAAGATATTAGTTGTAAGGGAGCAATTAAAGCCAATAAAGCTTTATCACTTAAAGAAGTTGAACATCTGATGAAGATGCTTCAAGTTTGTTTGAATCCTTATCACTGTCCTCATGGAAGACCAACGATTATTAAGCTCTCACACTATGATATTGAACGCATGTTCAAACGGGTGGTTTAATATGAAAAAGTTTGTGATTATCGTAGGTCCCACAGGATCAGGCAAAACAAAATTATCCATTGAAGTCGCTAAATATTTTCATGGTGAAATTATTAATGGTGACTCGGTGCAAGTTTACCGTGGTCTTGATATTGGTTCTGCTAAAATTAAGATGAGTGAAATGATGGGGATTAAACATCATTTACTTGATATTAGAGACCCCAAAGAATCATATAGTGTCTATGAATTTCAACAAGATGTAAGATCACTTTTAGAAAGAATAGATTTTCCAATCATTGTTGGTGGTACAGGTTTTTATATCAATGCTGCCATTAGCAATTATGAGTTTATCGAAGAAAAAAGAGATCATACATTCGATGAGAAGTATTCTGACAAATCAAATTTAGAGATTTATCATGAATTGCTATCTTTAGATCCTGAGATTGTGATTGATCCTAAAAACAGAAGACGCATTCTTCGTGCCCTTGAACAAGCACTTCAAGGGACACCAAGATCGAAGAAACAAAAGAAAGATGAAAAGCTCTATCATCCGCTCATTATCTATCTTGATTTACCAAAAGATATTTTAATGGATAGATTATGGCAAAGACTAGAGATTCAACTCAAAGATGGATTTGTTGATGAAGTGAAAAACTTAAAAGATCAAGGAATTAAAATCAATGCGATCGGTTACCGTGAGATTGATCAGTATCTATCAGGTGACCTATCTTATGATGAGATGAAAGAAGCGATTATTAAAGCTTCTAAAACACTTGCTAAAAAACAAAAAACTTATTTTATGAATCAAATGAAGCTAAATGTATTTGATGCATTATCAAAAACACTAAAAGATGATGTCATCACACTCATAAAAAATTATGTGGAGGAAAACCATGAAAGAGATTAAGATACCTCGTTTTCTACAATTCTTGTTTGGAGAAAAACAAAGTTTAAAACATTTAATCACTGGACTTATTGTTAGTGTTTTACTCACACTTTTTACTGTCGTTATCGGCTATGATGATTTAAAAACATTAAATATTTTTAATGTCATTGTACTTATTATTTTGATGATTGATATTTATGCAGGTATTCATTTTAACTTCACAAAAGAAACAAAAGCTTTTTATAAGTCACACCCAACACTAAAAAAGATCTTTGTGATCGTTCATCCACATGCACTCATCATCTTTATTCTTGCAGGATTATCATTTCTCTATGGCATTTACTATTATGCATTCTTAGTAGCATCTTTCGTCATAATTAAATTCATAAAGAATAGAAGTCTTCAAGAACTAATTTCCATTGTCTTGATTATTCTTGGTGCAGTCATTTTATTTGAAATATTAAAGGACGTTCCCATCTATATCATCATCATGACATTTGGATTATCAGTAAAACTTCTTTATGCATTTTCAGTTGATTTAGAAAAGGTGAATCTATGAATAAAATATTTTTAATTGGTATGCCTGGTTCAGGTAAATCAACTGTTGGTAGATTACTCGCAAAAAAACTAGGCTATAAGTTTATCGATTTAGATGGCATGATTGAACAAGATGCACTGATGTTTATCGATGAACTCTTTGAAAAATATGGTGAAGAAAAATTTAGAGAATTAGAAACATTAGGTTTAAGTAAGTTACCTGATGAAAACATCGTTGTTTCATGTGGTGGCGGGACTGTCACTAAAAAAGAAAATAAAGCGCTCATGAACGGTTTAAAGATTTATGTTGATACCGATATCGAAATCATCAGAGAAAGACTTAAAGAAGACTATATAAGACCTCTTTTACTTAAGAAATCTTTAGATGCACTCTATCAAGAACGCTATTTAAAATATCTTGATTTTTCTGATATGATGGTCTCAAACGATAGAGACGTCGAAAAAACAGTTCTAGAGATTATGAACCGTTTGGAGGAATCTAAATGAACATTCTATTAATCCACGGACCTAATTTGAATATGCTTGGAAGAAGAAATCCAAATCTTTATGGAGCAATGACACAAGATGAACTCTATGAAGCTTTAGCTGATGAATATCAAACTGTAGAATTCACATTTTATCAATCCAATTATGAAGGTGAACTGATTGATGTGATCCATCATGCACTTGATGAAAACTATGATGCAGTGATCATTAATCCAGCGGCACTCACGCATACTTCGATTGCCTTAAGGGATGCTTTAGAACTCTTAACTATTCCAAAAGTTGAAGTCCATTTAACTGATATTAATCAAAGAGAAGATTTTAGAAAACTTGATTATATTAGAGATGTTTGTGATGCATGCTTTATGGGTAAAAAGCTTGAATCATACTTTGAAGCCGTTGAATTTCTGCTTCAACATGCAAAAATAGCATAAAAAACCCATATTTTTTCATAAAAAAGTCGTTCTTTGTTGTGTAATGATTTTCTTTCATGTATAATGAAAACGGCAAAAAACCAATAAGGAGTTATACCTATGATTAGTACAAACGATTTTAAAACAGGACAAACAATTGTTTACGAAGGCAATCTATATTCAGTCATTGAATTCATGCATGTTAAGCCAGGTAAAGGTGGCGCATTTGTTAGAACAAAACTTAGAAATCTAAGATCTGGTTCTATTACCGATGTTACATTTAACGCTGGAACAAAAGTTGAACGTGCTCAAATTGATAAGATTATGATGCAGTATCTTTATGTCGATGGCGATAAATATATTTTCATGAATACAGATACATATGAACAAATTGAAATTCCACGTTTCCAAATAGAAAGAGAACTCAATTTCATGTATGAAGGTTTATCTGTTGAAGTTATGTTCTATAACGCTTCAGAAATTATTGGGGTTACACTTCCTGATAAATTAGCACTTGAAATTGTTGAAACAATGCCAGCAGTTAAAGGTGATACCAAAGGTAATGCTTTAAAGGATGCAGTTCTTCAAACAGGTTACATGATTAAAGTACCTATGTTTATTGAACAAGGCGAAAAAGTCATTGTGAATACCAATGATGGCACATACGTATCAAGAGATAAGTAAACGATTAAATCAGAACTTCCTAACCGAAGTTCTTTTTTTATGCAAGAAATTATTGATAAACGATAATTTATATGTTATGATGGACTTGTGAAATGAAAACAGGGGAGACCGAAAGGAGTAAAGATTTAAGTAAGTCTTAAGTGCTAACTTAATACAGTTTAAATCTTACATGGAATAATGAAAAAAAGATGGTTTCTTTATTTAGGTGTTGTTATCGTAAGTGTTATGGGTTCTATTTTGCTTAAAAATCAAGAGAATACAACACAATTTTTGTTTTACTGGCCAATTCAGGGGTTTGCTTCTCTATTAAAGAAAATGTCTTTAAGCTCATTATTTGGTAACTTTGTTGCATGGATTTTACTTATTCTTGTGTGTTTGTTACCGCTTCTTATCGGATACTTACTTTTAAAGAAATCTTTGAAGAATTTTGACATTTTTTCATTAGCTATTATCGGCTTAACATTTGGGATAACAATCTATTACATCATTAACATAACATCGGTTCCTTCATGGCTTACCAAAATAGAATTCTTTGGAAATGAAGTGGACATTAAACCATTCATTGCATATGGTCTCATTAATGTCTGGTGTGGAATCTTACTTTCATATTTAATTGTTCGTATCTTTATTTTCCATCAAACGATGGGTAAATATTTCTTAAGCCTCATGGCTTTCTTCGTTTCATTCTTTATGATTATCTATATTCAATCCTTATTGAGTCAAACATTTGACTTAAGTACACCAGATTTAACTATTCAAACAATGTCAAATATCTTTGATTTAATTAGTTTTATTGCAATGGTTATCTTTATGGAACTGATCATTCTCTTTATCGAACATATCAAAGATGAAGATTTTAGAGATACACTTCCAAAACTGACTACATGGATTAAAATCATGACGTTAACCATGGTCATCACATCAGTTGTTAAACTCATTTCAACGAATTTAGTCCAACTGCTTTCATTTGATAAGCTAAATGATATTTCATTTGATTTTAATATCGATATGGTTCCTTGGCTATTCGTATTCTTCTTTTATGGACTATATCATTACATCATCCATGCAAATGATGTGATGGAAGAAGCGGAGTTGACGATTTAATGTCGATTAAAGTAAAGTTGGATGATGTTTTAAAACTAAGAAATATGACATCCAAGGAGTTGTGTCAACTGGTTGGAATAACGGAAGCGAATATGTCGATACTACGTAGTGGTAAAGCTAAAGCAATCCGGTTTGATACCTTGAATAAATTATGTTTTTACTTAAAGTGTGAACCAAAAGATATCTTGATTTATGAGGGGGAAGAAAAATGAAGAAAATAATTGTATTTGGATTGTTACTTAGTTTTCTAATAATGTTAAGTTCGTGTCAACTTGCTAAAGATGAAGTGCCAACTGTAGAACCGATTGCTGAAGAGACAAGAAAACTTGTTGGACTTTATATACAGGTTACAGATCATGAATCAGAAACATTTCGTGAGCTTTTACCAGATTTTGGTGAAGAAGGGGCTGTCTATTTTCTAAAAGGTATGGTCTATAACGAAGGATTATCAACAACTATTTTTAGTTATGATGGATATGGAATTCTTGAGATTCATAATTCCAATCATATCAAAAATGATACCATTGATGGTGTAACTACAAAAACCATTATCCAGAGTGCAAGTGGAGTCATGCTCTTTGGACCAGAGGTCAAAGGTAAGACCATAGATATCTTACCGCTTTATGATGATGGTGAGGGTCCTTATCTCTACGGAGGTGGACACGGTTTTATCACAGATCGTGGAGAAAAAAATGAAACGAATTTTAAAGATGAATACATTGAAGATGGCATCAAGTATATTGTAGAATTTAGTCTATCATTCTCATTGATTGATGAACTCACCGAAGTCAATGTCATTGAAATGAATAATCAGAACCAAATCATTAAATCCACATCCTTTAATGAACCATTTCAAGACTATGAAACATCAACTGATACAGCGTATGTCATTTTTGAAGAAGTCTACAAAAATAATCTTGGTGAACTATATTCAAAAAGAGCAATCTATCAAAGAGGAAAGGAACATTATATACGCTTAAATTTCCTTGTTCATCCGATTTTAGTTCTTCATGATCAAGCGTTTATATTAACATTTAAATAGATTCATTTGAAGAGGTATGATGTTTGATACCTCTTTTTATTTTGTAAATGATAGTGGTGATTACATAGTAAAACTATGATATAATACATTAGGTGATAAAAATGGAAAGACTTCAAAAAGTATTAGCACAATCAAATATTGCATCAAGACGTAAATCAGAAGAAATTATTTTAGCTGGAAGAGTCAAGGTCAATGGTGAAGTTATCAAAGAACTTGGTTTTAAAGTCTCTAAAGACGATATTATCAAAGTCGATGATCAAGAGATTTCACGCGCAGCATATGTCTACTTTTTGATGAATAAGCCAACAGGATATGTATCGACAACATCAGATGAAAAATCAAGAAAGACAGTCATTGATCTTTTAGAAGATGAACATCGTGAAATGAGAATCTACCCTGTAGGTCGTCTCGATTTTGATACTGCTGGTCTACTTTTATTGACCAATGATGGTGATTTCACCAACAAGATGACGCATCCTGAGCATGAGATTGAAAAAGAATATCTTGCGCGTGTTGAGGGTGTCGTTATTAGAAAGAAGATTGTCCAACTACGTAAAGGGGTTATCATCGATGAAGATTACCTCGCAGTACCAAAATCTGTTCATTTAATTGAGATTGATAAAGAACATCAAACAACGCTTATTTCAATCACATTAATCGAAGGAAGAAACAAACAAGTTAGAAAGATGCTTGAAGCTATCGGACATCCCGTAAAAAAACTCACAAGAGTACGTTATGACTTTTTAACTCTTCAAGGTGTTGAACGTGGAATGTATCGTCCACTTAAAATACATGAGGTTAAAAAGCTTTATGCCGATGCAACATTCAAAAAATAGTAAAAACTCGATAACAACCACAAAAAATCTATGTTATAATGAAATACGTATGGAGGAAAATCATGTCAGGATTTAAATTGGCCATTGATGGACCAGCTGGATCAGGGAAAAGCACAATCAGTGCATTAATTGCTAAAAAACTCGGATGGACGCATATTGATACTGGAGCAATGTATCGCGCAGTGACATTGCAAGCAATCGAACTTGGTGTCAACTTAAATGATGAAGCGTCATACCATTTTTTAGAAACTACCAATATCCACTATGATCATGATAAGATTTTCATAAATGATCGTGACGTCTCTGAAGCAATCAGATCAGAATCTGTCACAAACAATGTATCACTCGTCTCAAGTTTCCCATATGTGAGACGTATGCTTGTTGACTTACAAAAGAAAGCAGCAGAAACAGGAAACATTATCATGGATGGGCGTGACATCGGAACAGTTGTCATACCACAGGCAGATTTAAAAATCTTTCTTACAGCAAACGTTGAAGAAAGAGCTAAACGAAGATATAAAGAGCATGTCAAAAAAGGCAAGGATGCGAAGATTGAAAAAGTGATTGAGGATATTGTGATTAGAGATCAAAAAGACTCAACCAGAAAAGAATCGCCTCTACGTAAAGCTGATGATGCTATTACACTGGATACGACGCATTTAACCATTGAAGAAGTGGTTAATAAAATTATAGAACTTACCGACAAAAAGGAGAACGACTAACATGGAGTTAAAGTTTTTGAGACAGGGGTCAATCGTAGAAGGTACAGTTATTAAAGTTGAACCCAATACCATTTACCTCGACATTCAGGCACAGACTGAAGGAAAAATTCATCTGGACAATTATGACAAACCCGCACCCGAAACATTTGAGGGTTTAGTTCAATTAGGCCAGAAAATCAAAGCACGTGTGCAAAAAATGACAGATGAACCTGCACAGATTCTTTTATCACGTTTGCCACTACTTGTCGAAGAAAAATTTGAAAAAATTCAAGCTTTAGCTCAATCGGGTGAAATTGTTAAAGCCAAAGTTAAACAAGTACTTGAAAAGGGACTCGTTTTCAACTATTTGGAAAATGAAGTCTTCTTACCTTATAGCTTACTTGATTTTGATTTAGTTAAAGATAAAGAAAACTTAAAGGGTAAAACCTTAGAAATTCAAATTGTTGAAGCAAGCATCAAAGGTGGTAGAAATAAACGTATTGTTGCGTCTAGAAAAGCTATCTTTGAAAAAGAAAGACAAGCTGCTTATGAACAAAGATTACAAGCAAGACAAACCGAACTTGAAAACATCAATACGGGTGATGTATTAAAAGGTATTGTTGATAAGATTGAAGCACATGCTGCAACCATTCGTTTTGATCATGTTGTTGGCTTACTTCGTATTTCCCAAGTTTCGCACTTCAGAATTGAAAAAATTGAAGATGTTTTAGCACTTGGTCAAGAAATCGAAGTTAAAGTCATCAAAAAAGAAGGTAATCGTTTAGACCTTTCGATGAAAGCTCTACAAAGAACACCTTATGAAGAATTTTATGATCAACACAAAGTAGGCGACACCATTACTGGTAAAGTATTCCAAAAATTACCATTTGGTATTATCGTTGAAGTTGCTAAAGACGTCAGAGGTTTACTCCATAGAAATGAATTCTCATGGAATCCAAATGATAACTTCGAAGCTTATGTCAAGATTGGTGATGATGTTACATTATCTATCATTCAACTTGATTTAAAGAAAGAACGTATCGCATTATCCAAGAAAGCATTAGAAGATAACCCATGGAAGAACGTAAGCTTAAAACGCGGTGAAGTTGTATCTGCTAAAATTGTAGCAGTTTCAAAAGAAGGCGCTAAAGTTGAAGTTCAAGGTGTTGAAGGTGAAATTCCGGCAAATGAACTTGCTGTTGAAAAGATCAACAAACCTGAAGATTATTTCGCAGTTGGCGATGTTGTGAATGCATTAGTCACTGAAGTATCTAAAGAAACATGGAGCTTAAAGCTTTCCATTCGTCGTATTTTAGAAAAAGCTGAAAGAGAATCATACGAACAATACTTGGAAGATGATGAAAAAGATCAAAATCCAACATTGGGTGACCTCTTCGGTGAAAAATTAACAAAGAGCAAGAAAAAGTAACTGAAAAGTAGGTTTTATTATGCCTTATAAGGTAGCAATAGTTGGCCGTCCGAATGTCGGTAAATCAAGTCTGTTTAACCGTCTGGTTGGATCTCGCCTGTCGATCACTGATGATCAACCTGGTGTAACCAGAGATCGAATTTATGCCAGAGCCGAATGGCTGACCAAGCATTTTAGACTGATAGACACAGGGGGCATCGATCTCGGCGATGCCCCTTTTTTAAATCAAATCAAAGCGCAAGCTCAAATTGCAATGGATGAAGCGGATACCATTGTTTTTGTCGTTGATGGTAAACAGGGATTAGTTGATGCAGATTACTACATCGCCAAACTTCTTTATAAAACAGAAAAACCTGTGATTTTAGCTGTCAACAAAATCGATGATATCAACCAAGCAGCAAACACGTATGAGTTTTATGCTTTAGGTTTTGGTGACCCGATTGCTGTATCAACGATTCATGGTATTGGTATTGGTGATCTTTTAGATAAGATGATGGAATACATGACCGAAGAAGAGATCAAATATGATGATTCTGTCATCCAGTTTTCAATTGTTGGTAGACCTAATGTTGGTAAATCATCTTTAACGAATGCCATTTTAGGTGAAGAAAGAGTTATTGTATCTGAGATTGCAGGAACAACAACCGATGCCATCGATACAAGCTTTAGAAAAGATCGAAAAGATTATGTCGTTATTGATACCGCGGGTATCAAGAAACGTGGTAAAGTCTATGAATCAACCGACAAATATTCGGTTTTAAGAGCACTTTCCGCTTTAGAGCGTAGTGATATCGCACTTCTTGTCATTGACGGCGAGGAAGGCATTATTGAGCAGGATAAGCACGTTGCTGGATACATTAAAGATTATGATAAAGCATGTGTGATTGTTGTCAATAAATGGGATGCTGTCTTAAAAGATGATAAGACAATGAAAAAGATGGAAGAAAAGATTAGAGAAGAGTTCCAGTTTTTAACATACGCTCCAATCGTTTTCGTTTCAGCGAAGAATTCATCAAGAATTCAAACTATTTTCCCAGCAATCAATTTATGTTATGAAAACTATCAAAAGACGGTTCAAACATCACTCATTAATGATCTGATTCAAGATGCGGTTGCAATGAATCCAACACCGATTCATAATCATGGTAAAGCACAGTTTAACTATGCAACGCAGGTTGCGATTAAACCACCAACGTTTGTAGTTTATGTAAATAATCCAGATTTTGTGCATTTCTCATATGAACGGTATTTACAAAATCAAATCCGTAATGCGATTGATTTTACAGGAACACCGATTAAAATCATTTTAAGAAAGAAGGCGTGACCTTATGAATTTAGCAATCATTGGTGGTGGCGCATGGGGAACAACATTAGGTCAAACGTTAGTAGATAATGGTCATGATGTCTTAATCTATGATGTCAATCATGATGCTGTCGATAAGATTAATTCCCACGTACACCCTTTCTTTGGAAATGTATTACCTAACGCTCTAAGAGCAACTTCATCTTTGGATGAACTCATTTCTTTTTCGAATTACTTTGTATTATCAGTCCCAACAAAAGTCATTCGTCCAGTTTTAAAGAATATCAATAAGTATTTAGTAAAACCATCTGTTTTCATCAACGTTTCTAAAGGGATTGAACCTGAAACATTAAAAAGAGTATCAGAAATTGTTGAAGAAGAAATTGAAACTAAAAATTTAAAAGGTTTTGTTGTATTAACAGGTCCTTCACACGCTGAAGAAGTGATTGAAAGAAAGTTAACACTTTTAGTAAGTTCTTCAAAACATATGGAACTTGCAACTGAGATACAACATATTTTTGCAAACGATAAATATTTAAGAGTTTATACATCCTCTGATTTAATTGGTGCTGAAGTAGGTGGCGCAGTTAAAAATGCGATTGCCGTCATCAGTGGTGCATGCACAGGCTTAGGTCTTGGTGAAAACGCAAGAGCAGCAGTGATCACACGTGGTATTGTTGAGATTGTTAGGGTTGTTGAACTGATGGGCGGCAAAAAAGAAACGGCTTTTGGCCTAACAGGTATTGGTGATCTCATCGTGACAGCATCATCAGAAAACTCAAGAAACTTTAAAGCAGGTAAAAAGATTGGTATGGGCATGAACTTAGATGAAGTCTATCAAAGTGAAGCTCAAACCATTGAAGGTATAAGAACGATTGAAGCGATGCATCATTTATCACAAGAACATCATGTGGACCTACCCATGATCAATGTTGCTTATGAAATGATTTTTAAGGGTCTTAAAGCTGAAGAAGGATTACAAAAATTATTATCAAGAGATCTAAAGAGCGAAGACTTCTAAAGCATTGATATTAGAATCATCATAGATGATCATTTAAGAAATATACACGTTATTTGAAAGACAAATGAAATAAATTGCTTTATTAAGCCATTCTTTTTGTAGAAAACTGTTCATGTTGTTGCAATATGTACTATTATTTGATACAATGAAATCACTCTAAGGGAGGATATCAAATGAATAAAACAGAATTAATCGCAGTCATCGCAAACCGTGCACAAGTCACACAAAAGGTTGCGGAAGATGTTCTAGAAGCTTTTACAAGCACTGTATCTGAAACATTGGGTAGACGTGGGGAAAAAGTAGTTGTTACTGGATTTGGTACTTTTGAAGTGAGAAATCGTGTAAAGAGAACAGGAAAGAATCCAAGAACAGGTGAGCTGATTACAGTACCTGAACAAAAATCACCCGCATTCCGTGCAGGTAAATTACTTAAGGAAGCAGTAAAATAAATTCAAGCATGATATGAAAAGTATTTTGATAAAACGAAATACTTTTTTATTTTTTATGTTACAATATATGCGTTAAAAACATTAAAAAATCAAATAAGGGGGACTTATCTTGAAGAATAATGGAACATCCAAGGTTCTTATCGTTTTGATTTTAACAATTGTGATTGGTGGAATCGCAGTTCTTTTAAGTTTTATTGAACCTGATCAGATTGAAATCAATTCCTATGACGCAATCATTACTTTAAACGAAAGTGGTGATATGAACGTTACTGAAACATGGGATATGAATTATCAGGGTGACTATCAGGTGCGTTTTAGAGATATTGATTACAAAAAGTTTCCTAAAAACTATCCTCTTTATAAAGATGACAACAATGATGCCCAATTCGATGAAACATCTGTACATATTAAAGTGATTAAAGATGGTGTTGATGTTTCAGATAAAGTTCGGTATGGATACTCATTCTTGAATAACTATGATGAACTAGGTGAACCCGTTCGATGTGAACCTGAACGCACCTCTTGTGAATCACTATTTGTTGATTTTATGAAAGATGGAGATTTAGAAGGTCATATTATATTTGAATACCAGTATACAATTTTAGGTGCTTTAACTAAATACTCAGATATCGCAGAACTAAACTGGAAGCTCTTTGATTACAATGAAGCAAATATTGATAAAGCAACGGTGACGATTGAACTTCCAGAAAATAGTTATGATATGAATGATTTATCTCTCTTTTATCATGGCTTACATGATGCAGAAATTGAGAAATTATCAAATACAACCTTAAGATTAGAAGTTCTAGGTCTTAAAGATGATGATTCTTTAGAATTTAGAATGCTTGCACCTGATGATCTATTTAATAACATACTAGCTAGAAATACATTTATTCATGAAAAGATGAACTTGGCATCACTTCTAGATTATGAAGAAGAATTAGCATTGGACTATGAAAGACAACTCGAAGTTGAGAAATATTTAAATTATGGACTTATTCCTCTCGGAATCCTCATGTTTATTTTGGGTATCACAGCATACATATTATTTGATAAAGAGTTACCCACAAGAGATGTTAATAAATATTTATCAGATCTTCCAAGTGATGATACACCAGCTGAAATTGGTTATTTATTCCGCTTCAAGCGTACGACAGATGAAGATATTGTTGCAACCCTTTTAGATCTCATCAGAAAAGGTTATGTTAAAGCAGATTTCTTAGGTGAATACACAAGTATAAATACAACAAAAGTTACACTCTCTCGTGTAGAAAATACGAATCAAAGTTTACTTTTACCACACGAAGCACATCTTTTAAACTGGTTCTTTAGTGGTATTGGTAATGGTTCTACAGTAACAACGACTGAAATATCAAATTATGGAGTAGGATCTTATGAAAAAGCTAACACTTTTTCTAGGGAAGCTACAGAATTTATTAAACGTGTGAGAGAACAAGCAGAGAAGAAAAATTATTTTGAAACAAATAAAACGAAAGGAAGAAAACTAGTCAACCTTTTAAGTTTAATTCCCCTACTTTATGGAGTGGTTACCATTGTTCTTTCAATAATCACACATGCAAGAATAGCTATACCGATTATCGTATCCATAGTCATTTTTATTATTTACTTCCTTTATGTCACAACGATTAAACGTAGAACACATGAAGGTCATGAGCTATATCTCAAATGGAGTGCATTTAAAGATTATTTGGAAAACTTTGAAGGTATCAAATCATTTACCATCCCTGATGTAGAAACATGGGAACATTATCTCATTTATGCAGTCACATTCAAGATTGCTACCAAAGTGATGGATCAGATGAAAGTAAAAATATCAACCATGAATCTTGGTCCTGCCCACATGTTTGATAATTACTACTTCTATGGAAACCTATCCAATAGTTTAAATCATTCATTTAGCTCTGGACGTAGTAATGTGAGTAAGACCATTTCTGCACACAACGCATCATCAAGTTCTGGTGGTGGCGGTGGCGGGGGAAGAAGTCGTTAAGATAAACAAAAAGCTTTCTCGTGAAAGCTTTTTTTGTAAGTTTGATTTAAATATTTTTACCTTTTTGTAAACCAAAAGTTTCACTGACGTCTTGAACAAAGATAATACCATTGCTTGCTTGATCGATACCAACAGTTTCTCTAATTTTATCAATAATTTGATGGGTAATTGTCTTTTCACATAAAATTAAGACAATCTCTTTTTCAGGTAATACTTCCATATTGAAGAACTTTGCGGTTTCATGAATACCAGATCCCCTGGCATTGATGATGGTGCCACCTCTTGAGCCTGCTTGTTTAGCTGATTCGATAACTTCTTCAGCTTGTCCTTTATCGACGATTGTAAAAATAGCTTGATACATGGTGTTTTCATCTCCTTTATCCATGGTTTCTTCTGGAAATAGTCTAGATCCAATAACATTTGTAATGGGAATTGCGAATGCGATTCCTTTATTTGGTTTATCAAAATGAAATTTTGATGTAATCAGTTCAAGAGCGTTAGTACCAATTCTCGTTTCTGCAATCATGAAAATAATTTCTTTTTTAATAGATGCTAGATCGAAGAACTCGAGTAATTTAGATAACTTTACAGATCCTGTACCATAACAAACAGTTGCACCAGTGACACCGAGTTGTTTTGCATACCTGATGATACTGTTCGCTTGCCCGTAGTTGGCAATAACGACATATAAACTTATATGATGAAGGTTATTTTTCAACATAGTTTACGATACCTTCCTTTTTAGATTTAATCTTAAATATGAGACCTAATATTTGTAATGTGATCATCGGTGCTAATGCGACGAGTGCAATCATACCTAAACCATCTAGAATAACATCAGCGTTTGGAGTTATACTAGCTGCACCTTGTGTAAACGCTAGAATAAACGTTGTTGTGATTGGACCTGTGGCAACACCACCAGAGTCAAAGGCAATACCAACGAAAATTTTAGGAACAAAATACATGAGTGATACAGCAATGATATAACCAGGGAGTAAGAAGTGCCAAAGAAGTAGTCCTGGAATAAAAATCTTTAATAAGGCTAATCCGATCGCAACAGCAACACCTATACCTAATGCAGTAAGTACTGAAGGTCTCGAGATAGAACCTGATGTGACATCTTCAACTTGGTGCGTTAAGATGTATACGGAAGGTTCAGCGAGAACGGTAACAAGTCCTAAAATGAAACCAACGATAATCACAATCAATTTAGAATCAAGAACAGCTAAACCACTACCTAAGAGAGAACCGATATCCATGAAACCAGCATTGACGCCAGTTAAGAAGAGGAACAGTCCAACAAACGTATAGACAAATCCTAAAACGAAAGTTCTAATCGTTTTTTTCTTGAATTTAAACGAGAAATAATTGAAGATGATAAATACAATAACGAGTGGAACAATAATGATAAATGATTGCCATAATATATTAGGCATCATTTGAATGAATGGTTTAAGGATTGAAGTAGTTTCTCCAACAGATACGTCTAAGTCAGCATGATACTCACTACCTCGCATAAATAAACCAAGAATTAAAACTGCAAGTACGGATCCTGTAGATACTAAAGCAAGCGTACCGAAACTATCTTTTTCTAAGTCTTTACTTTGTTTCTTAAGTCTTGAAATACCTGTTGATAGAGCCATAATAAAAGGTAGAGATAACACACCGGTTGCAGCTCCTGAAGCATCAAAGGCAATGACTAAGAATTCAGGTTGCGTAAAGATCGCAACGATTAAAATTAATGTATAAAGAATGGTGAGTAGAATATAGAGTGGAATTCTAAAGACAAGTCTGATAAATGCAAGTGCGAGCAGAATAGCCATACCGATCGCAACGATTATGACTAAACCGATTGATGAGATATCACCTTGTGTAACTAAACTGACCTGATTACCATAGATGTGTAAGCCTGGTTCAGCAAATACAACAAGAAAACCAATTAGTAGAGCAATGAGAATAACGAAAGACAGTTTGTTTGTACGAACTGATGTTTCCCCGATCTCATTACCAAGAGGTGTAATCGCCTTATCAATACCTAGTAAAAACAGGGTTAAACCAAACGTGATAAAGACGGCACCAATGGTAAACCTCATAACACCTTTCCAGCCTAAAATCGATGGGAAAATGATGTTTAGGATGATGACGATTAAAACAATGGGGACAATGGAAAATAAAAGTTCTCTTAGCTTTGATGTGAATTCATTCAATCACACCACCTCCTCATTTAGTTT
Organism: Bacillota bacterium; assembly: GCA_023458995.1. Taxonomy (GTDB): domain Bacteria; phylum Bacillota_I; class Bacilli_A; order Acholeplasmatales; family Acholeplasmataceae; genus Peloplasma. The sequence goes on along the minus strand of JAEWVV010000143.1, from coordinate 2,216 downwards.
ATAAAAGACACTATACATTATAGCATAAGTTTACTATTTTTTGCCCTTTATGTATAGGGTCAAAGTGAGCTCGGCATAAATGAAAAGATTAAATAAGGGCTTTATCACACTTATGAAATAAGTGGGATTATCACAAAACGTTCATTAATCCACTTATAAAGCCATTTATCCACAAAATATGTGGGAAATGTTTGCAATTACCCATGATAAAATGATAGTGTAAGGTGGTGTTATGAGAATGAGTATCTTCATGAAAGCCGCAGAAAACGATCTCGAGTTTGTTAAAATTAATATGACCCATATTGAAATGGTAGATGAAAAGAAAAGAAGTCTTCTACACTATGCTGTATTAGGTTCTGCTAAAGATGTTATTAATTATCTTTTAGATATGGATATCAACGTCAATCTAGCAGATGAACACGGTGAAACAGCACTTTTTGATTGTGCACGTAAAGGAAAACTTGAATTTGCAAAACTCTTAATCACAAAATTTGCTTCAGTCAATGTTGAAAACCGTATGGGTGAATTACCCATTCATTTAGCAGCATTTAAAGGTGATCTCGATATGATTAAACTCTTAATTGAATCTGGATCATTTTTGAATAAGAAGACAATGGAAGATAAACTTCCTGTACATTACGCAATTGCTGGTGGTAGAGCTGATGTCATTCCATTCTTACTTAAAGAAGGAAAACAAAACTGGTTTATCAAAGATACCTATGGTAATTCACTTCTTCATCATGCAGCCAAAACATCCAATGTACAAATCATTGATATGCTTTTAAATCAAAATTTGGATCCGAATGCATTAAACTCACAGTTTGAATCACCCATCTTTAATGCAGTACGTTTTGGTACGATTGAGACGATCAGACTTTTACTTGCAAGTGATGCTTATATCGATATTCACAATAGACGTTATGAAACACCAATTGATACAGCCATGATTTTCGATAAGAAAGATATCATCGCCTATTTAAACGATTATATCGTGACGCCAAAGTATGAACGTCTTGTCCAGAAACAAGCATTAGCGATTGCAGTCTTAAATCGTGATCATGTCTATTTAAGAAAACTCATTGAAAAAGATATACCGATGAAAAAAGACAGACTTCATAAAACAGCACTCGATTATGCAAAAGAATACAATCTTGGGTTATGTGTTAATTTGTTAAGAGATATTGAGGTCAGTTCAAACGGTAGTAATAATTAAATCAAGTCATTAATTTAAATCATAGGTTTGGTTTCATAAGTCGAAATCAAGCCTATTTTATTATTTCAAGAGGTTGTATAATAAAGGTAAGGATGTGATGATATATATGCCAAACCCATTTAAACATAAAGATGCCATGCTACCGATTGCCTCTGTGAATTCAGTTGTTATTCATGGTAAGAGAGCAAATGATCTTTTTCGTCCTGAACTGATTCAAAAAGATTTACTTAAACTTGCAGAAAGATATGCTATCAAACTTGAGCAAACTGATATCCAGCATTTAATGGAATCACTATTCAAAGAGGATAATCCTAAACTAAGAGAAGAATTAAGTACGATAGGATATCTTTATGGAGAAAGGCTAGCTTTAGTCTTGAAAGCTTTAATTAATCCAGATGATGAAATCAAAAATGAAAACTTAAGATGGAAAGATGAACACTGGGCATATTGGAAAAGCATAAAACAGATTTACTTAATGGGAGGATTAGCATCCTCACCTTATCAACCTCTTTTTATGGAAAAAGTATTAACCATGCAAAAAGAAAATAATTTAAGTCATGTCAAGATAGAAATCATTAAATCCTCGCAAGAAAAAGCACTAGAAGGTATGCTATATAAATATGATAGTGGTCATTTTCTTTTATTCGATTTTGGACAGACATCGATTAAAAGAGCCTATGTTGTTTTAGTACAAGGCATGATTTTAACAGAAAAGAAGTTATCACAATTACCTGCTAAGTATTTAGAAGTTTTAAACGAAAATGAATTAACAAAAGATGCCTTTGAATTAGAAAGATATATCGAAGATGTGATTATTGATTCATATCGTGAGGTTCAAGATGATTCATGTCAACTTTTAATGAGTATTGCAAATTATGTTAGAGATGGTGTCTTAAATCCTGCGAAACGCAGTTATGGTATTTTAAGTGTATTAGTGGATAACTACCAAGATTATCTTGAAGAACGATTATCATTTCGCTTAAAACGAAAAGTACGTGCTATC
>JAEWVV010000142.1 GCA_023458995.1 Bacillota bacterium | reverse complement strand
ATGACAACCCTATTGGATGCGGATTCTGGTGTCGTTTATTTAAATGATAAAACAGACGAGAGTTATTTTCGCACAAAAATTGGGGTTGTTTTTCAAGGAAATGTTTTAGATGATGATCTTACAGTCAAAGAAAACTTATTTTACCGTGGTGCACTTTACTTAAATGATCAAAAGATAGTTAGACAACGATACGATGAATTATCAAAGTATTTAAATCTTGAAGAGTTTGAAAACCAACGATTTAAAACTTTATCAGGGGGACAAAAAAGAAGAGCAGAAATCGCAAGAGCACTTTTTTCAAATCCAGAGATTTTACTGCTCGATGAACCAACCACAGGTCTTGATCCAGAAACACGACAAATCGTATGGAAGGTTATTGAAGATTTACAAAAGAATAAAAATATGACCATTTTCTTAACGACACACTATATGGAAGAAGCTGCAAATGCAGACCATGTCGTGATTATCAATAAAGGTAAAGTGGTTGCAGAAGGAACACCAGCACAACTTAAAGATACATATTCACAAGATCGTTTGAAGATTGTTCCAAACGATAAAGTAGAAATGGTAACTTGGCTTGAAAAAAACAAAATGGAATTTAGAAAAGTATCTGATCAGTATATTATTCCTGTTGAAGATAGTAAACAAGCGATTGGTATCATCGAAGAGATTAAGTCAAACATTCGTCAGTTTGAAATGATTCAAGGCACGATGGATGATGTTTTCCTCGAAGTGATTGGAGGAGAAAATCATGTATGATTTAATCAGTTTAATTAAAAGAAACACATTAACCTTTTTAAGAGATAAAGCTGCCGTATTCTTCTCGTTCTTATCCGTTATTATTCTTCTTGGTTTATACTTCTTATTTATTGGTAGACAGTATACGTCAGGCCTTAATATGGATGATGATTTGAAAACATTTTTATCAGCTTCAGTCATGATGGGTGGAGTTCTTGTTATTAATACCGTATCACTTGCATTAGGGATTATGGGCAATATTATTAACGACTTGCAGTATAAAAAGCTTGATGCTTTTTTAGTAACACCGGTCAAACGTTATAAAATCATTTTGTCGTATTATATTACCGCGATTATGATTACCTCGATACTCACTTTAATGATGTGGTTCCTGACTGTGCTTTATGTTGGTATATCATCTGGATATTGGTATTCGTTCTTAACGATTATACAAATATCAGGTTTGTTAATATTCTATACATTCATCTCTTCAACACTCATGATTTTCCTAACAACGATATTAAAATCAGTAAATGCATTTGGTGCTCTTTCAGGTGTTTTAGGAACACTCATAGGTTTTATGAGCGGTATTTATATGCCTTTAAATGTATTGGGTGATTCCATGGTTTACGTAGCATCCATTGTTCCTTTTACACATATGACCATTTTATTAAAACAAATCATTTTAAGAGATCCATATGCTTTATTAGAACCAGAAATGGTTGATGCGATTAGAGAACCTTATGGAACGAATGAAATTGGTATTTTTGGACAATCCGTTTCCATGTTTTGGATCATGTTAGTTACTGTATTAATTAGTGTCTTGTTGCTGTATCTAGCTTATCGTAATATGTCAAAAAAGATGGCAAAATAAATATGAATTGTTCAAGGAGATGGCGACATCTCCTTTTTTTTACGTTTCCTTTACAAACCTCTTACTGTTTTATGGTTTCTTGAAAATATTAACTTCACTATAATGAGGATGAAACTATAAAAAGGAGATTTGAAATGAAACAATATGTCATGTTAGTTGTACTGCTTTTAACCTTAACACTTGTATCATGTACCAATACCTCAGATGATCAAGTATTTGATGAAACAAAGAATATTACAGTTTATACAAGAGATACCACATCAGGTACGCGAGATGGCTTTATGAATGGTATTGGATTTTCTGCGGCAGCGAAGAGCGATGATGTTTTAGTTGAAGGATTCGTGATTAAAGATAATACAGCCATTTTAAATGCAATGAGTATTGATGAGTATGGGATTGGATATGTATCCTTATCCTCTGTTAATAATACCGTAAAAGCATTAAGTTTTGCAGGTGTAGTACCAAGTGAGGCGAATGTAATTAACAATACATATGATTTAAAAAGACCTTTTATGTGGATGATTAGAAAAGATGGAGATTTTCCTTCTGTTGAAGTTGAACAACTTGTGAAAGCATTTGTTGCATTCTTAACAACACAAGATGCTGCAGACATTATTAACAACGCTGGCGCAATCTCATTACCTTCAACCATCACATGGGATTCGATTAAAGCAAACTATCCCATTACACAGCAAGATAATTCATCACTCACAGTCCGTTTTGGTGGATCAGATTCAATCCAGAAAGTTGCAGAAGCATTAACTAAAGCATTTACTGCAAAAGCGGGTAACTTTGTTGCAGAACACGATCATACAGGTTCAGGGGATGGTTGGAAGAGAACCAATGGTGATACCAAAGATCAAACAGTAGGTAAAGATGTTGGTTTCTCATCAAGACTATTTACTGCTACAGAACTAGCTAATGTCACTGAAGCTCAAAAAGGTCAGCTGGCATGGGATGCAATCGTTGCGATTGTTCATAAGAGTAATCCAATTTCAAACATTACAGCAGAAGCGTTGAAGAGCATTTATGATGGAACTTACACAACATGGCAAGATGTCATTGGTGCTTAAGATAAGATCAACAAGGGATCTCTTAGGTCCCTTATTGTCTTGAAAGGAGCGAAGTCAAGTGATTATGAGCGAACAACATAATAAGAAAACAGTCATCATTGATCAAGTGGTTAAAACGATTTTATTGAGTTTAGCCATTCTATCAGCATCATTTATCTTTGTTATTGCTGGTGTCATTTTGTTTAAAGGAATGGTTCCATTTATCAGTCAAAATGATGGGTTAGGTCGCGTTTCTTTCTTTCGTTTTTTAACAGGAAATACTTGGCTTGTTGGTGAGACGTTTTCATCTAATCTTTATAGTGTAGGTTTTATCATTGTTCAAACATTGTATGTCACGTTTTTATCGCTTCTTATTTCATTTCCTATAGGCGTATTAACTGCCCTTTTTATTGCCAAAATTGCACCTAAAAAAGTATCCAATTTGTTAAGAACTGTTGTTGAAATGTTAGCATCGATTCCATCGATTATTTATGGACTATTTGGTGCAGGAGTGATTCTTAAACTAGTCTATGATTTTTCAGCTCTTTTTGGCTATCAATCAAAGGGAGGGAGTTCCATATTATCTTCGGTTATTATCTTAGCGTTAATGACGAT
>JAEWVV010000141.1 GCA_023458995.1 Bacillota bacterium | reverse complement strand
GTACAGACTGAACCAACAGAACCGACTTTGAATAAGCCGTAGTTAGACTTTATATGAGCCACATAATAATTGAGTGATGAAACAATTATTCCATCTTCAATACCAATAAACATATGATCAATATTTGAGGAATCGTAAAGTCTAACGAATTGTTCTTTCATGTTAGGCTTAAACACTTTGACTGCTAAGTCTGATACAAGATGTTCTTCCCCAAATCTAGCTGTTCTTAATTCCATGTATAACATCCTCCATATATTGATTAAAATCAATAACTTTTTTCTCTAATCTAGCTTCTTCAGCAGCAAGCGCTAAAAGGTGTCCTCTCACTGCAATCTCAAGATCTTCATCGGTGTTCCAATCATACTTAAGAGCATTGATAAATCGCTTCATAACGGCATCATCGCCACCACTATGACCTCCGTCTACATGAGGAACATGAACCTCATAAGATGGTTTTCCAAAGAGATGAATTTTAATTTTATCGTCATTCATATCTCCAAAGATTTCACCTTTTGTTCCCATGAGATGAATGGTGCGTTTGATCTCATTGGTAAATGCTGTCATCATGAAATTAACAATCGTTCCCTTTTCAAATTGAATCGATACACTCTGATGATCAACAACATTATTTTTAGAACGATAAACACATTTTCCATAAGGACCTTTTTTAAGTGCGTTTAATATAGCTTCGTCACTTAAGTCATTTGATACAGGGAACTTCATCCAATCAGCAGCATTCAAATAGACTTTTGGTGCATAATATAAACAGGTTTCTTGATGGGGGCATCCATCTAAACAAGCATCAGGGACATCCTCCATACTTTCTCTTCTATAGTGTGATAGCTCACCAAATGAAGAAACGAAAGCTGGTTTTTGATCAAGTAAATAACATAAAATATCCATATCATGACATGATTTAGCAAGTATCATGGGACTTGAGGTTTCACTATTTTTCCAGTTACCACGCACATAACTATGTGCCTGGTGATAATAACCAACGTTTTCAATGTGATCAACTGACATGAGATTACCAATCGTTTGATCAACAAGTATTTTTTTAAGCGTTGTAAAAAAAGGTGAATAACGAAGGACATGTGCAACAACTAATTTACGATGGTACAAAGATTGTTGTTTCTGAATACGAATAACATCCTTTGGTTTAATCGCCATGGGTTTTTCCAAGAAAACATGATATCCCAAACGAAGCGCTTTGACCACACTCTCCGTATGTTGTCTATCTTGTGTGCATACAAAAATAGCATCAGCAAATTTAGGTTCTTTTAGAACTTGTTCTGCTGTTTCGTACGTCATATCTTTTTCAATTTGATGTTCAGCAGCAAAAAAAGTTCTTCTTTCTGAATCTGGATCTGCAATGGCAATGAATTTGATATCACCTGGATGTTTTTTTGCATAAACACCATAAGTACCTAATCCTCTGTTACCTGCACCTAACATAATCGCACGTATCACACTATCCCCTCTTTTCACTATGATTATATCAAGTTTCTTATCGAGATTTTTTGATAATAAAGAAAAAAAGTGGATTTTATCCACCCTTTCATTCGACCCATGGTCGTTTAAGTACTTTTTCAACAAAAACTCTTGCAAGCTGAGGATCAAATTGATGACCAGCATGCTTAATGATTTCTTTCACTGTATCATCTTTTGACATTTTTGCTTTATAAGCTCTCACTGATGTCATTGCATCATAACTATCTGCAAGATTGATCATTCGAGCAAATAATGGAATTTCTTCTCCTTTGAGTCCTCTTGGGTATCCTTTACCATCCCATCTTTCATGATGGCTTAATGCATATTCGGCTAATTTCGAATAACCGTCTGCAGCTCTTAAGATATTATACCCAAGTTCGGTATGACTCTTCATCACTTCAAACTCTTCATAAGTCAGCTTACTTGGTTTATTTAAGATAGCATCTGGTATCGCAATCTTACCAATATCATGATACATACCTGCAAGTTTTAATTCTTTTAGACTATCGACATTAAGTCCTAAAGCTAGACCAAAGACATAACAAAGTTGACTCACTTTCTCTGAATGCATTCGCTCATCTTTATGTTTTTCAGTCAGTGTTTTATGAATTGCTTTAATCGCATTATTTCTGACTGACATACTCTCTGTGACTTTATGACGATACATGTTATTTTCAGCAGATTTAATTACATCATTAAAATCATTGACTTTTACCGTGATTGTTTCTAGTCCAATGGAAATTGATAGCTGTACATTTTCGATTTTGAGTTTTGATACATCAGTAATAATCGTCTCAGCAAGTGCTTCACAATCCTCTTTGGATTCATTTGTAATGATTGCAGCAAACTCATCACCACCTATGCGTGCAACAAAGTGCTTGCTTAAATGCCTATTTAAAACTTCCGATACTTTGACAAGTGTTTCATCACCCTTTAAATGTCCAAAAGCATCATTGATGATTTTTAATCCATTCAAATCTAGCATCATGATGGTCATTGGATACGATTTCTTATCGCTTTCCTCATCAAGTTTTTCATGAAATGCTCTTCTATTATATAAATTCGTTAAATAATCATGCTGATTAATGTATTTGATTTCATCTTGTTTTTTCTTGGTCTCAGTAATATCTCTTGAAATCGATACGACACCAATAATGGTTTCATTTTGATCATAAATAGGTGAAACAGATGTTTCATAAACAAATGTTTGTTTGTCATACGTGAACTCCCAATCATAGAGTTTATGTATCCCTTTTAGGGCTACATCGATGTTATCATCATGTGTGACGCCTTGTTTAGAGAAAACCTCATTCATTGTTTTGCCGATTAAGTCTGTTTCATTCAACTGAATTTTTGTTAATCCCCTACCATATGCAGAAACAATATGAAGCTCTGTATTAATTTGTATAATAAAATCTTGAGTTGAATCAATCAGCAATTTAAAGCGTTGGTTTTCTAGATGAAGTTTATTAGTTGCAATTCGACTCTCATTAAAATATTCTTCTGCAGCATCTAGTGTATTATTCAATGTTTTCTTAACATCTAGAAAACGATCTTTTGATTGATATGGAATACGAAACCCTTTATGATTTTTAATATCAATATCTGCAATATCACGATCCAGTTTTCGAAGAGGATCAATAACAAATGTACGATTAAATAAAATAAAGAAAATTCCAACTATATTGATTAATACAAAGACTACAACCGAAAGATTCGCAAATTGATATTGTGTTCGATAGTACTCACTATTTGGCATCACAACGACTAATGTGTAATAATCAAGCACGACATCCGTTAAAATTAAAGCTACATTATCCGTGTGAATTTTTTGATTCAAAAGCACTTTATTCTCTTCAAGATTTTCTTGATTGATCCCCACATTTTGAGCATCAACTAAAGGTTCACTCATTCCCCAATGAGCAGGCGAAGTTAAGACTTTATGATTTGAATCAATTAATAGAACATACCCTGTTTCTCCGACTACTCTTGATTTGATATGTACATCAATGGTATTGATTTTTACATCGATTCCAATTACACCTAAGAGTTCACCATTCACATAAACAGGCTTAGCAATCGTTGTAATCAAATAATCTTCAGTCGCATTCATAAATACGGGAGTGACGATAACATCACCTTTTTCTACTGCCATTTGGTACCATATACGCGTCCTTAAATCAAAACCTGGTGGTGGAGTAAACTGTGATGAAATATACATTACATTATCTTTAGAACCAAAATAGATACTCGATATATTTTCATGATGCTGATGTTTAATTGTTACATAATTGGTAAGTTGATTGATATCACCATGAATAACTTGGTTTTCTACGTCATCAATCGCAGTTTCAAAATCATAAAAAAAGAGTTGAACTTCCATTTCAGCTTTATCAAGTTCTAATTCAAGCAATTTGATTTGACGTGTTCGTATCGTTTGAACTGCATAAATATAAATGACCAAAAACAGAATTAAACTGAGGATTAAAAATGCTCCTGATATATAAAATTGTATACGTGCGTAATTCTTCATTTTAATCACCTAATACTTTGATATGCTCATTATATCATTGTGAAAACCAAGAATTAGGTGAGACGCTTATACAAATGAATCTATATTATGACTTTATCATTTATTAATGATATGACTTGCTGCAAGATGTCCTGTAGAGAAAGCAATCGTCAAATTAAATCCACCAATAGGACCTTGGAGATCGTTGATCTCACCAATAAAATAAAGACCTTCATGTGTTTTTGACATCATTGATTTAGGATCAAGTTCACTACAATCAATTCCACCAGCATTCACAAATGCATGCTCAATGGATTCAACACGATCAATTTGAACACGGAATTTAAGGAGTGTCGTTAAAATTAAATCACGTTCTTTTTTCGCATACTCATTGATGTTTTTTACTTTTAGATTTAGCCAAATAGGAATGAGTTTTGCGATACGCTTAATCACAATAGATTCTAGAAATGTATTTAGAGATTGATGATTGATAAATGCTTTTTCAAAAAAATCAATCACAATTTGATCATCCATTTCAGTGAGTGAAAATGTCACAAACACTTTTTCATCTTGTAGCTTCTTCGCAATAATTTCTGATGCATGAAGAATCGCAGGTCCGCTCAAACCAAAATGCGTAAATAAAACACCGCCATCAAAAACAGTTTTTTGTCCTTCAATCATGAGTCTTGCATTTGAGATAGCAATACCCTGTAAATCTTTATATTTTTCTTTGATTACATCTGCATAGATGTGTGTTTCAGCTGGTGTAAAAGGAATTGTCTTAAGTCCTAAATGCTTTGCATAAACAACGCCATCACCACTACTACCTGTTGTAGGATAAGCCTTAGATCCCGTAGCAACGATCACATTTTCTGATAAATAAATGCCTTTCGTCGTTGTAACCTTCCAATGTTTATCTACTTTTTCTAATGTCTTCACATTTTCTACAAAATGAAGATGATCATCTTTGATATTTTGAGTTAGTGCTTTTAAAACACTTTCTGATTTATGTGTTTCCGGAAAGTATTTTAAATCTTGCTCAAGTAATAATCCAAGCCCTTTATTTTTAAAGAATAGAACTATTTCTTCTGGTCCAAATGCTTTTAGACTGTTATATAAGAATCTTCTGTGTTTCATGTTTAAAGATTCAATGAAACGTTCAACAGTTAGATTATTTGTAACATTACATCTCTTACCTCCCGTCAGTAAGAGTTTTTTAGCAAGTTTATCATTCTTTTCCATTAAAAGAAAATTGATTTTATGTTCTTCAAGAACGTTTGCTGCCATTAGACCTGATGGCCCGCCACCAATAATAATTGCTTGATAGATCACCTATTTTCACCCTTTATCATCCAGTTAGCAGCTGCTTTTGCATGGATTTCCATTGTATCAAAACGAGAGATTGCTAAATCTTTATCTAGGATGAGAAGTGGTAATTCTGTGCACCCTAAAATGATACCTTCAACATCCATTCTTTTAATGATATCTAAGATTTTATTTCGACTTAGATCACTATATTTACCAACAATGAGCTCCTGATAAATCACATCATGAATCAAATTTTGATCTTCTTCCTTAGGAACAACCACTTCAATTCCTCTATCTTTAAAATAGTTATGATAGATACCACTTTTCATCGTATAAGAAGTTCCGATTAAT
>JAEWVV010000140.1 GCA_023458995.1 Bacillota bacterium | reverse complement strand
TTAATTACAAAAATGCAGTTTCCACCTCAGATAACTTTATAGAAAAGGTTAGCATTTCGATTGCAGTTGTCACATGTTTAGAAGTGGATTATACATTACCCTTAAATGAAAAAATGAAATATTTATTTGCAACTCTTGAAAAGCGTATGGCATATGCAAAAGTGAAAGGTTATAACGAAATCATTGATGACACATATGAACTTCTTAAGCCCGTTGAAGGTTCTATTCTACTTGTTGACCAAGACGAAATAAATAAAAATATGCTTGTTCGTATTTTTAAGCGAATTGATTATGATGTCATGACAACTGATTCTGTTGATGAAGCATTAAGTATCTTAGAAAAGAAAAAAATAGATGTTGTGATCTCTGAAATTAACTTATCAAAGATGGATGGATTTCAACTTAAAATGAAGATGAATGAATCAAAAACATTTAGTAAAATTCCATTCATTATGGTTTCACACAATAAGACTATCGATAACATAAGACGTGGTAATCTTCTTGATGTTGATCTTATACTTGAAAAACCAATTGTTCCAGAGGAACTGATTGGACTTGTCAAACGGATGAAAGAGCGGACGAAATCATGACTCTAGATCAAGCGGTTTTTATCCTTGTTGTTTTAACGTTACTCATTGTATTACTCATCAGTTTCATCATGATTCAAAAATGGACGATAGAAAAGAAGAATGGATTACAAGGTGTCATTAGAGATTATGTTTTTAAACGTTATTTTGATGGTGAAGAAACGGTTAAAAGATTCAATAATCGCTTCTTTTTTGATGTATTCATTGATATAGAAACACAAGTCCAAATAGAAAATGATATCAGAAATAAAATTGTTGACGATTTAATTAAAATTCCATTTACAAAGCATAAAATAAAAGAACTTAATCATTTTAACTCTGTGAAAAGAAGAGTTGCTATTTTTTATGTTGCTCAGCTTAAAACAGAAGAATCCATAAACCTTTTGAAAAAACGATTTGTGATTGAAAAGAATGAATCTGTTAAGTATTTTTTAGCATATCATCTCATCCATCATCTTGATCAACAGACTGTTGATAAAATGATACAATCAATCATTAATTCATCTGAACATTATCAAAGATGGATGCGTCAACTGTGTGCTAATCACTATGTCCTTTTTAAACCCTATTTGAATGATATATTTATGAATCAGGAAAAAGAGGTTGCCTATTTAGTACTTGAGATTGCATCAAGATATCTAGAGAAAAATTTAAAAGAGTGCACGCTACGTATTTTTAATGAATCATTTCTTGACCAAGATTTAAGAATACAAGCATTAAGAGTCTTAACAAAACAATACCCAGATCTTGTAACAGATCAGGCATTTTTAAACCATGAAGAACTTTGGGTTAGGAAGATGTCTATTTTAGCATCTGGAGAGACACATAGTGAAAAGATGATTAATAAACTTCTTGATCTTGGCCAAAATATCGAACTTGAGGAAGAAATCACACAAGCTTTATCTAATATTGTTTTTGATTCAAAAACACTTTTTCTATATCTTATAGAACTCTATGTTAAACAGAAGAGTAGACAGGTCAAAAAAGTCATTGTTCGAGTTTTAGCGAATGATATCGATTACTTGATTTTAAAGCTTAAAAGCGGGGGATATGATTACATCCTTCAAATTTTAGATATGATAATGGAACTACATATTATCGAAGACTTGATCGATTTTGTAAATCATAATAAAGACCGTTCACTTGAAAAGATCTACATGCCTTTAATTAAAAGGTTTGCAGCTTCTGATTCCTACATCAGTGAGCAGTGTCAAATCTATATGAAATCAGAAGTATTAATTCAAATGGGTTTACTTAAAAAGCCACAACCTGTAATTCCAAGAGAACAAGCTCCACTTGAAAAAAGTAAAATTATATGGATCACTTTATGGATTACACTTGGGACTTTACTTTTACCAGTACTGGCGATTTTACTCAATTTAAGGTCTGTTTTCAGTGGTGAGGTTAACTTTTGGGTTGCACTGATTGTTAGTATTAACAAATACCTTGTGATCTACTTTTTATCCGTAAACTCAATTTATTTGATTTTATTACTCATTTCGATGAGAGGAGCAAGTGACAGAGTCAATCTATGGGAAATAAAAAAAGATACAATGTTATTTGAAACTAGGTTGTTACCATCGATATCCATTATCGCTCCTGCATATAATGAAGAAAAAAGTATTGTTGAAAGTGTTACATCACTTCTCAATCTAAAATATCCAACTTATGAAGTCATTGTAGTAAATGATGGCTCTAAAGACAAAACGATTGATGTTTTAATTAAGCATTTTAAGTTAGAACGAAAGCATCCATTTTTTAAACAATCGATTAACACAAAAGCATTAAGAGGTGTATATATCAATAAACAAATCCCTAATTTGATTGTTATTGATAAACAAAATGGGGGAAAAGCTGATGCACTTAATCTAGGGATTAACGTTGCTAAATATGATTATGTATGTGGTATTGATGCAGATTCTCTTCTTGAAGAAGATGCACTTTTAAAACTCATGAGTGTCACACTAGATGATACGAAAACACACATTGCATTGGGAGGTAATATTGTTCCAGTCAATGGTTGTGTTGTTGATCAGGGTAGTATAGAAAAAGAAGGTTTAGGTAAACAAAGTATCGTTAAGTTCCAAACCATTGAGTACTTAAGAGCATTTACTACTGGGCGTATTGGTTGGTCTAAAATCAATAGTTTGCTGATCATCTCTGGTGCATTTGGTCTATTTCAACGAAAGGCACTCATTAAGACGGGTGGTTATTTAACGATTAGTGGTGAACTTAAAAAAGATACTGTAGGTGAGGATATGGAACTTGTTGTTCGCCTGACCTATCAAGCACTTCGTGATAAAAGGGATTACCGAGTTGCCTATGTTCATCATGCAAACTGTTATACTGAACTTCCTTCGGATTATTCGTCGTTATTTAAACAAAGAAATCGCTGGCAAAGAGGATTACTTGATATCTTAAGTTATCATCGAAAAATGCTTTTTAATCCTAAGTTTAAACAGCCTGGTATGATTGCATTTCCATATTTTTTCTTATTTGAAATGATTGGTCCTTTTATTGAACTTTTAGGATATATTGCACTTATTCTAGGATTAGTTCTTGGGCTTCTTAATACATCACTTGTGATCTTATTATTTGTTGTAACAATTGGATATGGTATTGTAATATCCTTATTCTCGTTATTTATTGCAGAAAAAAGAAAAGTATTTTATTCAAATGGAGAAACAGCACTCCTTATTCTAATAGGGATTATCGAAAATTTTGGTTACAGGCAAATGATGTCACTCCATAGAATCGTTTCTACATTTTCTGCTCTACGTGAAAAAGGGTCATGGGGAAGTCAAAAAAGACAAGGTTTTCAAAAGGGATAGATATTAAGATTTTATGTCGTATTCTTATATCAATGCAATCAGTGTTCCACTCTTAATGATACGTGCTATAATGAGCACATGAACTTGATGAAATGAGGATTAAACATGGATCAGATCAAACGTTTTGATTTCGATATGAAACCAAGAAGAGAACGTCGTTTTTTAACACCACTTGCATTCCTCTTAAGCTTCCCAGCTGTTTGGAGAAAACATTTAAAAGTGAATAAAATCAATATGGATGGACTAAAACCACCGTATATCTTACTT
>JAEWVV010000139.1 GCA_023458995.1 Bacillota bacterium | reverse complement strand
AGCGTCCGGCTGATCCAGTTCGTGAAGGTTATACATTTGTAGGGTGGTATGTAAACGACGAAATTTGGGATTTTGAGAATGATATTATTGAAAGAGATACTGATATTGTTGCCAAATGGGAACCTATTAAATATAACATAACGTATCATTTAAATAACGGGGAACAAGACACTAGTAATCCAAATACCTTTACATTTGATAATGAGGTTATATACCTTCAAAGTCCTTCTCGAACAGGGTATGAATTTACAGGATGGCATTTAGACGAATCATTAACAGATGATCCTATAGATAGTTTCATCCCTTCTTCTGAGGACATCGAATTATATGCATCATGGAAGGCGAATCGCTATTATGTCGATTATGTTTTAACTTATCCAAGCAAACAAAAAATTCGAGATATTATCATTGACTCATCATATATATTTAATCGAACACAAGGATATGCAATAAGTTCAGACGGTCACATATTAAAATGGAATCAAACTACAGACTCTATTCTTGCTAAACTTCCAGCAAAATTATATCTATATGAAGGATGGCAAAGTTTCACAGGTAACTATCAAAACTATTTTGGAATTGCAAAAACATCACATAGTGTAGTTCCGTGGGGGACTAATTCATATGGACAACTTGGTAATGGAACAACAAATGAAGAAAACACGAATTTTCATGTGAGTAAATATCTAGTTTTCAGTGGATTAGAAGCAGATGAATATATAGAAAATGTTTTTTCTTCAGGCTATCATTCCTTTGCATTGACAAATAAAGGCAAGGTTTATGCTTGGGGATTAAATGATTATGGACAACTAGGGGATGGCACCATAGTAGATAGACTTACTCCCGTTTTACTCAATATAAACTTAAATCCAAATGAGCGGATAATGAAGATGAGTCTTAATATCAACACAACTCTAGCTTTGACAAGTAGTGGAAGGATTTTAGCTTGGGGATTAAACGATTACGGCAACCTAGGTATTCCCAATGGTGATTCGATAAAAACAGTAGCAAATCCAACAGAAATTGATGATTCAATGCTTGTTTTTGGAGAATATTTTACACAAGTCCACGCAGGTATCCAAACATCATATGCAATCACAAATACAGGTAAGTTATATGCATTCGGTGATAATAGTAATAACTTATTGGGAACAGCATATGATGCAGAACAAGGTTATTTTTATACACCTACATTAGTAAATATACAAGGACTTGAATATGGTGAAAAGATAATGTCAGTACATTCGTCGATTGATCATGCACTTGCATTGACTAATTTAGGTCATGTTTATTCATGGGGAAAGGTCAATACGTATGGTCAACTTGGAAATGGACCAAGATCAGACGGACTATTTTATATTCCAAGAATTGTAACATTCCAAGAAATATTAGGTAATGAAAAAATCGATGTTATTAGAACATATGGTTATTCATCATTTGCTATCTCAAATCTAGGTCGTGTATTTGCTTGGGGTAATAACTACCACAATGAACTCGGTTTTGGGAACTTTAACGCTCATTTATGGCCCGCTGTGTGGGAGGACATATATGAATCAAAGACTGAATATACTTATAATAGTCATTCTTTTGATCAAAGCTTCTATCCTTGGTCACCAGTAACTCCAGCAGGGATGAAATTTTCAGGATGGTTTTTAGATAGACAAATGACTATTCCTTTTACAGGTACTCAGCTGCCAGTAGGCGGATTAACACTTTATGGCAAACATACCTGGGTAGATGAAAATTAATTAGTGACTTAAAATGGGATTGATAAAGAATAATAAATGAATATGGAGAATATGAGGAGAGAGTGACTGTGGCAAAACCAGAAAACAAAATTGTAACCGATCGTAAATCACCTTCGAATGAGTCTGAATATATCAAGGTTTATAAAGATCAATACCCAAAAGCAAATAAATCAGATTGTATAGACATTTCAGCTGTTACAGCAAAAGATGGCACACGCGGACGTGCTCTATTGAACTAAGATGTCAATTGAAGTAAAGATTGTGAACCGCATAGGGGAACAGCTTTTACTTCTGATAAAGATCTAAAAAAGGGTATGAAAAAATAAGCAGTTTTTTAAGAGATGTTGACATTTAGGTGTATTTTCTAATGTTTTTTATGGTGATTCTACTTTGAGTAGATAAAATAATCACTAATTCTACACGGTTCAATTCTTCTGTAGATGAATGTCATTCATCAGAAGAGAACCGTGTATTCTTTTTTATTATATGATAGTGGTATCACCAAGGAGGACTCTATGGCAACCATTTTATTTGGTGATTCCATTGCGAAAGGAATCACATATCAAGACAAAAAATTAATCATGACTTCAAACCCAATTGTAGAGGGCATCAAGAATCTATATGGGATTGAGATAGATAATAGATCAGTTTATGGGCAGACATTAAAACGGATTCATGAAAAAAATTTAATCAAGAGTGCAGTAGAAACACTCGATTTAAATCAAAAACATTATGTCGTGATTGCAGTTGGAGGTAATGATGCTGATTATGATTGGAAGAAGATTTCACTAGATCCAGATCCAAAACATCAACCTAAAACACCACTAGCTTTATTTGAGAAACTATTAACTGAGAACGTCATTTATTTAAAAGAAAAAGGAATAACACCGATTCTACTCACAAGTGTTCCTTTAATCTCTAAAAGATATTATGATGAAGTAATATCTCAAGTGGGTAACACTGATAACATCATGGATTTCTTTAATCAAGATATTGAAATGATTTTTAGACATCATGAAGCATATAGTCATGTCATTATGATGACTGCTTATAAGTATGATTGTTTGTTAATCGACATAAGAACAAGTCTCCTACATCAAGATAACTATAATGACTATCTATCAAGAGATGGTATTCATCCGAATCAAAAAGGGTATGATTTAATATTATCTATTATTGATGAAAAGATGAATACAGATGAAGGTTTAAAAAGATGGAAGAATGAGAGTATGAATAATCATTATAAACCATAAAAAATCATCATAAATACATTTGTAATCAGCACATAAATCATGTGGAATTGAAGGGTGTTCTAAATAGAAATGGTTGTGATTATGATGATTCGTATAACTGATGTAAAACTTGAAACAAAACTAGCGTATACATTAGCTTCAGAAAAAGAAAATCTGATGAAATATATCAGTGCTCAGTATAGAATAAGAGATAAAGATATTCTTTCTTTTTCCATCTTTAAAAAAGCAATTGATGCACGTAAAAAAGATCAACTCTATTTTGTTTATAGTGTTGATATAAACGTTAAAAATGAAAAGTTTTATTTAAGTAAAAAACATAAGGGATTATCAGAAGCCCCTGTTTTAACATATCAAGAAGTAGCTTCAGGAAATGAAGTCTTATTACATCGTCCTGTTGTTGTAGGATTTGGACCATCGGGCATATTTGCTGCATTATAACTCGCTAGAAGAGGCTATAAGCCCATTGTTTTAGAACGTGGTTTTGATGTTGAGAAAAGATCAAATAACGTTGAACATTTCTATCAGACAGGTGAGTATAATGAAGGATCTACGATTCTATTTGGTGAAGGTGGAGTAGGTGCATTCTCTGATGGAAAACTCACAACACTAATTAATGACATTAGATGCCGTTATGTCTTAGAATCACTTGTTAGTCATGGTGCACAAAAAGAGATTATGTATATCAATAAACAACATGTTGGTACGGATGTATTAAGAGTGGTTGTTAAAAACATGAGAGAAGAAATAATTCGTTTAGGTGGAACAATTCGTTTTAATGCGAAAGTAACAAAACTTGTAGTAGAAGATCAAAGATGACAAGGTGTGATCATTAATGATAATGAAGAAATTAAAACGAAAGTTTGTCTTCTAGGTATTGGCCATAGTGCAAGAGATACCTTTGAACTGCTATATCAAAATGATATGAATATCACCCAAAAAGCATTTTCTGTAGGTGTCAGAATTGAACACCCACAAGAGCTCATTAATGAGTCACAATACGGTAAATTTGCAAATGAACCTAATATAGGAGCGGCAGATTATAAACTGAGTTATCATGCATCAAACAATAGATCTGCATATACATTTTGTATGTGTCCAGGTGGATGGGTCATGTGTGCATCATCTGAAGAGGGTGGTGTCGTAACAAACGGAATGAGTGAAAGTAAAAGAGATTATGAAAATTCGAATACTGCAGTCTTAGTCAATGTGAATCCTGAAGACTTTGGATCAAGTCATCCACTTGCTGGAGTCGACTTTCAGAGAGATATTGAAAAGAAAGCATTTATCTTAGGTGGTTCAAACTATAATGCACCGATCCAACTCGTTGGTGATTTCTTGAATGATCGAAAATCTACAAAACTAGGTAGTGTTAAACCATCATATCGACCTGGATATAAGTTTGCAGAACTAAAAGGGTTATTTCCTTCATTTGTTACAGATACACTAAAAGAAGCACTTCGTGATTTTAATCGAAAGATTGAAGGTTTCTCTATGGATGATGCAATTTTAACTGGTGCAGAAACAAGATCATCATCACCTATTCGAATGGTTAGAAATGACAACCATGAATCAAATATCTTAGGTCTTTATCCAATGGGTGAAGGTGCAGGATATGCAGGTGGTATTATGAGTTCAGCAGTTGATGGATTGAAGACTGCAGAAAAGATTATTGCAAAATATCAGACACTTAAGTAAATAATAAACACATAAAGGGGCTGTAACGAAATGAAGATTTAGTTATCTTCATGGACTTCACAGTCCTTTTTTTCTTTGTAATGCTTGTCTGATGTGGAAAAGTCGAGCAAATCAGCTGTTTTTAGGCATGTTTAAAAGAGATTCACTCAGAATCCTTAGTTTTCCCGTGGATAATTAGTGTGTGATTCTATATTTTTTTATTGTGTAATTTGGCTAGATTGTAACCGATCGCGATAAGCATAAACTCAAATTTGACGTTTTGAATGCCCCTGCGCTTAAATCTTCTAAACGCCATCTGTTCTTTGATCACCACAAACGCA
>JAEWVV010000138.1 GCA_023458995.1 Bacillota bacterium | reverse complement strand
GATCAGAAATCACCAGTTTATACTCATCAATTAGTAATTTTATCTCACTCTTCACAGTAAGTAATCGATTGTCCTTTTCGATTCGATCTGATGTATTCGATGATGATTCATATGGATGTAGGTTCACAGCTTTAAATGAACTTACTATTCCTTGTGTAATCGAGAGTGTAACTTTACCAAGATATTCTCCATTTGCTTTTGATTGAATAACTGGAATATCCACACCATCTCTTTGTATTGTTTGCGTATAGCGAGAATGCGAATGTCCATTAAAGATTGCGTCGACTTTACTATCACCATTTAGAGATGCAACTCCTTGATTCGTCATATAATCATTACCATGAATCACAGTTAATACGATATCAACATCTTTTTCGGTTCTTAATTCTTTTGCATAATATGATGCCCATTTCACTGGGTCATCAAACACATAAGGAGCAACACGTGCCGTTGCAATTGAACTTTCTAGTCCTTGTCCAATTAAACCTATAATACCTATATTTAATCCACCTTTTTCAATAATGACATAAGGATCAACTAACGCTGGTCTTTCCATGGTATCTTTAAGCAAAATATTAGCACCTAGGATTGGATAATTAGCTTGAACTTGAGAAGAATTTACATCTCTATAGCGTAATACTTGATCAAGACCCCAGTCAAATTCATGATTTCCTAATACAAATGCATCCATTTGCATGACATTAAACATATCAATCATTGAACTACCGTAGTAATAATTGGATAGAATGTTACCTTGAAGTAAATCTCCACCACCAATAAAAAGAGTTGTTTCAGGATTCTTGGCTTTTTCATCCAAAATTAAATTCCCAATATTTGCTAAACCGAGTTGATCCTCTGATTTTTCAATTGCTCCATGGGTATCATTTAAATAATAAATAGTAAGATCAAAATTACTTGATTGGCCACCATCATCATCTGAAGTGGTTTGAACCGTAATTTTGATTGTTAAGGTTGCTTTATTTCCTTTTGAGTCTTCTGCAGTGTATATGATGTCATAAGTACCTGAGGTTGTGTAATCAACATCAGAATCATCATAACTGATTGTAATATTTTCTTTTTCGTCAACATTATCGGTTGCTTGAATGCTCGCTAATAAATTAGGACGTGGATCACCAATCGTATAAGTTATATCATTTAATCCAGAAATTACGGGTGCTTTTTTGTCTGCTAATAAGCCTTCTTGGCATCCCACTAAGACGACTGTTGTCATCAGTAAAACCATCATGTATAATATTTTTTTCATCATCGTTCCATCCTTTGCATTGGTATTATAACATACAAGTTAAATAGAATCCAAAATTATGTTATAATGACATGCGTGAGATAACAACTAAGAAATGAGGCGATCATATGAATAGGCCACGGCATTTATTCGAACTTTTCTGGGAATTCTTTAAAATTGGTGCTGTCACTTTTGGTGGCGGTTTAGCCATGATGCCTATTATGCGTAGGGAAGTTGTGGAAACAAAGGGTTGGGTATCCGATGATGACATCTTAAAGATACTCGTTATTTCAGAATCAACACCTGGTGTTTTCGCTGTCAACGCAGCAACATTTATCGGTTATAAAATCGGTGGTTTTTGGGGTTCTGTAGCAGCAACGCTTGGTGTTGTTATACCCAGTTTAATTACCATATCTATCATTTCATTTTTTATAATACAGTTCAAAGAACTGACACTTGTCTCTTATGCGTTTTATGGTATACAAGCAGCAGTCGCATTACTGATCTTTAAAGCAGCTTTAAAGCTATCAAAAAAGATTCATTTTAATGCATTTGCTTGGATTATATTAATCGCTTCTATTTTGTTTTCTTCACTGACCAATATCAGTGTTCTTTACCTTCTTTTAGTCGGTGCCGTTTTAGGGATTATTTATGGTGGAATAGCAAACCTTAAGGAGGCGAAAAAATCATGATTTTAGAACTTTTAAGACTCTCTTGGATTTTCTTTAAGATTGGTCTTTTCACTTTTGGTGGTGGATATGCGATGATTCCTTTGATGGAATCAGAACTTGTATCAAGAAATCTTATTGACATCACAACGCTGTATGATTTCATTGGAATTGCAGAGTCTACACCTGGTCCGATTGCTGTTAATATGGCAACATTTATTGGTAATGCAGCGATGACTGATTACGGTTTCTTCGCTCGTATTTTGGGCTCTATCGTGATTACAACTGCTGTTGTACTTCCTTCTTTTATCATCATTCTTTTAATCGCATCCTTAGGTAGTAAATTCTTAGATAGTAAGTTTGTTAAAAATGCATTTACAGGCTTAAAGCCAACGGTCATCGGTCTTATATTATCCGTATCTGTAGGTCTTGTTATTCGTCTTATTTTCCCAATGTTTTCACTTAAAGATTTAAATTTTGATCTATCGATATTCAATTATAAAAACTTAATTATCTTTGGTATACTCGTGATCACGACACTTTTTATTAAGAAAATATCACCTATCAAACTTATCTTATTATCTGCAGCATTAGGTATCATCATTTATAGTGTTTTGTGAGGACTATATGAAAAATCTAACATGGTTAAAAGAAAAACTGATTGCACATCGCGGATTTCATAGTGAAGATGGGAGTATCCCTGAAAACTCGCTTCTAGCTTATGAAAAAGCAATGGAA
>JAEWVV010000137.1 GCA_023458995.1 Bacillota bacterium | reverse complement strand
GCGGTTGACTTAGCAACCAAGATTAAACAGTCTTTAGCAAGACCAATTAAGTTATTTGGTGATACAACAATTAATGCAACAGCATCGATAGCGATTGCGTTCTATCCAATTCATGGTGCTACGATTAAAGATTTAATGAACTCACTTAAACTTGCTACATATTTAATTAAGAAGAATGGTGGTAACAACATCAGAGTATATTCCGATGAAATGAATACGGAAGGTGGAGAGCATGTTGAATACTACTATCAGATCAAACATGCGATTCAACATAAAGAGTTCCAACTTTATTATCATCCAATGATTGATGTTAAAAATAATGATATCTATGGTGTTGAATCACTGATTCGTTGGAATCACCCGGAACATGGTTTATTATCTCCTTTTAAATTCTTAGGCATCATGGAACAATCAGGTGATATTAACTGGATCGGTTTATGGGGATTAGAAACAGTCATCAAGACGTATCAAGAACTTAAACAAGAATTTCCAAAGAAAGAGTTTAAATTTTCGATTAACTTATCGCCTAAGCAGCTCATGAATGAATCTCTATCTCAAAACTTCCAAAAATTACTTAAGAAATATCGTATGAATGCTGATGCTATCGTTTTAGAAGTAATTGAATTTGCTGTATTTGATAAACCGATGCAAATTCATAAAACATTAGCTGATTTAAAGAAGATGGGATTCCAGATTGCGATTGATGGATTTGGTCTAGACTTCTCGACTTTATCTCGCGCACAATCACTTGATATTGATATTATTAAACTTGACAATGAGTTTTTAAAAGAAGAAGAATCCTATATGAAGGCAAAGTTTGCTCAACTTCTTGTTGACTTCGCATCGAAGAATGAGTACACCGTGATCTGTGAAGCGATTGAAAATAAGCAAATGCTTGATGAAGCTAGAAAATATAACATCAATATCATGCAAGGATTCTATTTTACAAAACCATTATCCGCTGAAGCTTTAAGAGGTTATATCGGTACTGAGTCTTGGAAAGATGTCGATAAATAGGCTTTAATAGGCGAAGAAATTGATTTATATTCGCGATCAAATCGACATGTGAACTAAAAAAACAACAAAATAAAAAACCCTTACTATAGTAACTCTCATCTTTTCAACAAAATGTAAAAAAAGTGCATCAAAAAGATTGACAAAGGATTGACGTTGCTATAAAATACAGGTGTATCGAATATTATCGGTATCAATGTAAAAGGCAAAACCAGGGGAACCTGGCGACGCAAAGCTAAAGGGCCTAATTAAAAGGTAGCCAGTTGTCATTTGTTATGACACTGGCTTTTTTGTTTCTTAAGATTTCATCAAAAATGCGTGAAATGAGGTGAGAAGATGAGACTATCTAGAGTACTTGGCGTCCGCAGAGTCAAATTAAGAAATCGAATCTTCACACTAGGAATCATTATCACAGGGATGTTATCACTCGCATTTGGTATGATTACCTTCTACGGACAAAACGCTGGGAACTTCGTGATGTCAGTTGATACAGCTGCTCGCTTAAGAGGCATCACAATGAGTCTCGATCCCGAGTTTGAAACATCAACATCAAGACTTCTAAGTGATCCAATCGATGCCGCTAAAGATGTTACATACGCGTGGATTAAAAGAGAAGAAATCGTAGCAACCCCAGGTAATTACGTGGATGTCGATCATGATTATGTGGCTTACACCTTCTACCTAAAGAACGAAGGATTTGAAACAGTTGATTTGAGTTATTATGTTCGTATAACTGATGTTTATAACAACCTAGATGCAGCAATCAGAGTTTTGATTATTGATGACGGTGTTGAAACACTCTATATGAAAGAAGATACAATAACGAAGGATTATTCAAAATGGATGCCTGAAGCTGAAGAGTTTCTAACAACAGCAACCGTGATGAGAAAAGTTATTCCAGATTTCAACCCCGGTGAAATAAGAGCATTCAGTATCGTCGTATGGCTTGAAGGTCAAGATCCTGATACAACCGATGAAATACTCGGTGGCATGATTAAAATGACGATGAACTTCACGATTAACGGTTTTGAATAAGGGTGACGGACATGAAAAGTATTAAACGCGTCCTGATCTCAGTATTAACACTTATTGTTGTAGCAATGATCTTCGGTTCAGCAACATATGCATGGATTACACTCTCAACGATTAACAACATTGAAGGTTTAAATCTTACTGCTTCGGCAGGAGATGACCTACGGTTATCCTTAGATGGTGAAACTTACTACCATCAATTACCTGGTGAAATGATTGAAACGATTTTCGAAGGTATGCGCATGGTGGATGTCACAAGTTCTGATGGCATAAACTTCCAAACCGGTGGATTAAGAGATGTTAGTGAAGCAATAGCCAATGAACATTACTTATCCTTTGATTTATGGATTAAAACATCACGACCTGAACATCATATCTACGTGATCAACCACATTGATAGTTACTCAGATTTTAATACCGATGAAATTGGAACATACGCCATTTCAGAAGGAGTCATGTGGATTGCTAAAACAGGATTCTTCAATGGTCCTAGCGTCACTGATTGGGTTGATCAAGGATCAGTTGACAGATATTATGCAAGTCAAGCAGTAAGGATGTCATTTATCGAACAAATCGATGATAAAAACCCGCTTGATAAAAGAGTTGAAACAGGACTTGAACGATTTATCTTCGATCCTTCTGGTAACCCTTATCGAGGTTACGGCGTGACCTTTGGACAATTCAGCTATTTCTTCCAACGAACGAAATGGTATGTCGATCCACCCACAGTTATACCAGAAGTCAGTTACCGGTTAACGGAACTTGATCCAGAAGATCCGTATCAAGCACTAGACAATGAATCACTCGTCGCAATGTTGCAGCCCACAGGAACATACGATGAGAAAGATAGAGAGTACTACAGTGGGAAAGTAAGAATTAACATTTGGATTGAAGGATGGGATGCAGATGCATTCGATTCCATCGATAGAGACAAAATCAAGTTTCAACTTCAGTTCAAAGCAGCAAGACCCCCAATGATTGGTTAAAATAACTTGAAAAAAGTTATTGAACATAAAAAAATATGAAAAAAAGTTTAAAGGAGACTAGAACATGAACAGTATTACAAGAAAATTAGTTTTATCAATTCTAACGGTTGTTCTTACCGTGATCGCTCTCGGTACAACAACATTCGCGTGGTTTACACTTACAAATACAGCAGCAGTTCAACCATTCCAGGCCGAAATTACATCCGACACTGGTATTGAAGTTGCATTAGGAGTTCCTGTTGCAGGTGAAGAAGATAACCTTAACTGGGTTACAACTTTAACAACAGCAGCAATTCAAAACTTCATTGAAGCAGAATACTCAGCATTTACGTTTACACATGTTACAACATCAAATGCTATTGATTTCCAAACATTAGGTATTTCAGACATGACAAACGCTACATCAGGATATCTTGAAATCCCCATTAACTTCAGATCCAATTCAGCAAACCGTATTTTATGGTCTACTGTATCATTATCATCCGGTGCAGCTCCATGGCAAGCAGACGTAGCATTCACTGGTGCTAAAGGTACAGCATACACAGCTGGTGGTTCAATTTCAATTGATGCAGCAGATGCTATTCGTATCGCAATCGTTGGTACAGTTGGTGCAGATCCTGCACACTATGTTGCATATGAAAATCCAAACTCAACAACAAACGTAGTTCTTGATGGTGATGGTGCAGCAATGGATTTAAGAGGAACACAAGAAGATATCGATCCAGATCCAGTTCTAGAAAATTTACAATATATTGGTGCTAATGGTGCGATGAACTATTTCTACAGAAAGAATGCATCACTTCCATTTGGTGCACAAGCAGTTACAGTAGTTAATACCATTCAAACATTAAACAATGAACCTGTTCTTGATTTAGCACCATCTACAACATCTGGCGCAGCAAACTACGGTCAACTCGTGATTCGTATTTGGGTTGAAGGTTGGGATGCTAACGCATTCAACTCAGTATTAGGAAGAATGATTACGACAAGTTTTGGCTTCACAGGTGCTACAATTTAGTTTTAGTATAGTATACTATTATTAAATCATATTAGACGTTGATTCTAGTCTGGTAAGTGCATCATATACTTGATGCACTTACCACCTTCAATATCTAAAATCTGTGATGGGGAGACTATGATGAAGACAACACGAATAAACACTAAAAAGGTATTAAGAATTACATTTAATGTCGTTTTTTATCTTGTTTTAGCAATACTAATCACATTCTCATTTGCAACAATGAAACTCAAATCTGCAAATGATATAGCTAACATTTTTGGCAATGGTTTTATGACCGTTCAAACACCATCCATGGTGGGTGATCGTGATGACTCTTTTACGCCTGATGATATCATTTTTGTTCGTATTTTTGATTCAAAAGATCCAGATGATATTCAAAAAGATGATGTCGTTGTCTTTTTCAAAACGGATTTAAATGATGAACTTCCCGGAACAACTCCAGGTTTCGTAACTCACCGTGTATTTGATAAAATCACAGTTGATGGAAAGATTTATTTTGTCACTAAAGGTGATGCGAATAATGAAGTTGATAGTATCGCATTATCCGTGGATGACATATTAGCTGTTTATCAATCCAAATGGGTTGGTGCTGGTGGCGTACTGAAGTATTTACAAACATCTGCAGGTTTTGCTCTAGGGATCATTATTCCTGTTGCTGTACTCTTTTTTATCCAAGGATTCTTCTTAGTTAAAAACATCATTAAGATGAATAAAGATAAGATGACTGAACATCTTGAAGTTGAAAAAGAAGCACAACTTAAGGCTTTGGAAGAAGAAAAAGAGAAAATCAGACAACAGATTTTAGAAGAATTAAAAGCACAACAAGAAAAGAAATCCTAACGTTTAGAATTTATAGGAGCCATCATGGTTGAATTTGCGAGATATTATATTAATTTTATTCGCGATTTCTTTACAAATATAGGCCAGTTTTTTAGAAAGATCTTTGAAGCTTTTGGGTCATTGTTTGTTGATGGAATCGTACAGTTTTTCAAAAATTTCATCTCGGCAAGTTTGAATTTTACATTACTAGACTGGGTAATGGCTTTTCTCGTTTTAATGGTTAATTTAGCATTTCTCGTTTTTCTAGTTCTTAAGGGTTATCAACTCTTTAGACGCTATTTTAAATTCGCGCGCACGGAAATAGAAAAAGATGAATTATTAGAAGAAATTAGTTTTTTAAACCAGAAGACAGTTGAACTCATCGATGAGAAGAATAAGATCTTGGCGATGAAGGTTTCACAACTCGGTGGTGGTCTTGGTCTTGGAGATATCCAAAAAGAATCCGATACAACCGATACAAAGGATGAAGAAACAAGTGTTCCATCCAGATTTACAAAGCTTATTCATGTCGATAAAGAGTATGAGAATATGGTTACAGCCATTCACATGAAAGATGAAGACATGATTAACTTAAACGAACTCGTTAAACGGTTCATCAACTTTTCAGCATCAAGACTTGGTTTGTTCTACGATAAAAGAATTATATCAGCATTCTTTGCCGGCATGGCATCATCTAAGACGATGATTCTAGAAGGTATCTCAGGTACTGGTAAAACATCACTTCCTTATGCAATGGGTAAGTTCTTCGGAAATGATGCATCAATCATCGCAGTTCAACCCTCATGGAGAGATCGTGCTGAAATGATTGGTTACTTAAATGAGTTTACAAAGAAGTTTAACGAAACAGACTTTTTAAAAGCAATTTATGAAACAACTTATCGAGACGATGTTTGCTTAATCGTCCTAGATGAAATGAACTTAGCTCGTGTTGAATATTATTTCGCAGAGTTACTATCGATGCTAGAAATGCCAGACCCTGATGCATGGCTCATCGATATCACACCAGATAGTCAACCTGGTGATCCGAAACACCTATCAAACGGTAAAATCCTTTTACCACAAAATGTATGGTTTGTTGGTACAGCGAATAAAGATGACTCGACGTTTACCATTACCGACAAAGTATATGACCGTGCTACACCGATTATTATCAATACAAAAGCAGCTTATATCGATGCACCTGATACACCAGGTGTTACGATGTCAAGCGACTACTTGATGGATCTGTTTACACAGTCTACAAAAGATTACCCACTCTCGATTAAAGCACTAGAAAATCTTGAAAAACTGGATGCATACATCACAAAAGCATTCAAGGTCACCTTTGGTAACCGTATCATGAAACAGATCAGAGCATTCGTTCCTGTCTATGTTGCCTGTGGTAACACAGAAAATGAAGCACTCGATTACATGGTTGCAAGAAAGATTTTCAGAAAGTTTGAAAGTTTAAACCTTCCATTCTTACAGGATGAAATTAATGAGCTTTCAGCACTACTTGATCGGTTGTTCGGTAAAAACGGATTTGTTGAATGTCAGGCATTCTTAAATACGATTAAGAAATCATTTTAACTAAGGGGAACCTATGAAAAAGGTCAGTGACTTAAGAAAATTTCACGAACAGTTAAATCAAGTCTACTATGAACTCGAACGTGATGAAGAGTTTCCTAATCACTTCTATCAAGCATTCCTATCCGGTGAAAATGAAATCTATCAAAAGAGTATTCAAGAATCTAAAGTATTCCATGAGGATTGGATTGAAACCATTGAATCCTATTTTCCGAGCTTAGATAAGATCACAAGAGATCCTAAGTCAGGACTGAAGTATTTACAAGAAGTTGTTCAAATCGAAAAAGCTAAGAAAGTGAATAGCGATTCGATTAGACATCTTGCAGCAAATACACAAATGATTAAAGAAGTCAGAAATGGTGAAGTCATTCCAAAACAAATTTTGACAACACAAGCTGAAATTGACTATGCAATTTACGAAAACAGATTTATTAAAACACTTGTTGATCGTTTATTTGATTTTGTCAACAGGCGTTATGATCTTGTCAGAAACAATGTGGAAACATACAACAATAAATTCTTTAATTTGAAATCAAATTTCGATATGAGAGAATCTAACATTTCTCTTGAAATCGATTTGAAAATAAAAGACACAGTTGAAGATGATAAGCTATCAAAAGCAAATCATGATTTGTTATCAAAGATACAATCACTTTTAAAACGTGTCAATGGTATTAGGGTTTCGCCTTTCATGGAAGGGTTGAAATTAGCAAAACCGATTGTTCCACCGATTATGAAGACATCAATTATTCTAAAGAACGTGGACTACAATAACTGTTACAGTTTATGGCTTTACTTAGATCGTTATAATATGCTAAACTTTGATGTCGATGTCAAAGAACAAAATTTGACATTAGACCGGTATTACCTACGTAACGTCTACCAAACTGCATTAACCGCATTCACCAACGTCTATGGCAACCAGAAAGCATTGGAGGATCATTATCAGTACTTAGATATCGAAGAGTACAAGCGTAAGAGTCCTAAGATTGTTAAAAAGACGTTGACTGAACTGATGACATCGCCTGATCCATTTACAATGGAAGATAATCAGATCAATCAATTCTTCCTAGAGCAAAATAAGAAGTTGTTGCAAGAAAGAATTGATGATGCGATGGAAAATTCATCAAGTTATGAAGTTGCATTAAGAAAAGCATTAAGAGATACAATTATGATCTCAAATGCACTTTTCAAAGATTTCTTTGATCTTGAAGAAGATAGTGATCGTGAAGACATGTTCTTCTCAAGAATGGTTAAAGTTGATCTTGATCAAGAACTTCTCAAAGCTAAAGACAGAGCTCGTGTTGCACGTGTGATACGTGAAACAAAAGAAGTCGATTATAATAACGCGATTAGACTTGAAAAACGGATGCTAAAAAATATTGCAAACGTCAACAAGGAAATCCAAAAAGGACTTAAGAAGAGAAGCATTGAAGAAGCGAAGAAACTCGCAATTGAAGAAAGAATTAAACAAGAACGTAAGAACTTGGATAAGAATCAATTAGCATTATCAGAATACTTAGAGTTTGTTGCAGAACAAAAGAAACTTCTTGAAGAAGATTCTAAGGAAATGCAAGAAAAGATCAAGTTAGAAGAAAAACGAATTCGAGATGAAGAAAAACGAATTATCGAACTCGAAAAGAAAAAGGCACTCAAGAAGTATAATGATGAAATGAATAAGATTAAGGAGCGCCAAAGAAAAGAAAAAGAACGTGCTTTACTTCAAGCAAAGCGTGATCGTGAACTCGAAAAGAAAAAGTTTAGGGAAACGCAAACCAAATTAGAACAACAAGCGAAATTGCGTATTCAAAAAGAAAAAGAGCGCATTAAAGAAAAGCTTGCTAAGGATTTAGAAAAGAAAGCATAAAGAGGGAATAATTTTGAAGAAAATAGTTTCGATTATACTGACTACAATCGCCATCTTCATCTTCTTAGTCTCAATCGCGGTGATGTTTATCGGAACGAGAGCAATCAAAAAGAATGAACCACTCTTTATCTTTGGATATTCATTCTCAATTATCCCCTCAGATTCAATGATTGGAACAAATGAGGATTCACTCGATCGTTGGGATATCGCCATTATTAAAAAAGTTGATTTTGACACCATTGAAGTTCATGATGTAATCGTGTTTCAAAGTGAAGTAGGCGGCCTACCCGCACTCATTATTCACCGTGTTGTTGGGCCTCATGATTTAGGAGGATTTGAAACACAAGGTGATAACAATGCATCTGTGGATATGAATCCTGTGACTGAAGAAAACTTTAAAGCGGTTTATGTCGGAAAAATTACATTCTTAAAACCGATTGCAAGAGTTGCAGCAAGTCAAAAAAACATCATCTTCGCTGTACTGTTCGTTTTACTCCTTGGTATGACAATTTCAGAAGTTATACATATCATCAAGACGATGAAAAAGTCTGATGAAGAAAAACTTAAAAATGAACAAAACGAGAAGTTAAGAGATCAAATCTACAAGGAAGTTCTTGAAGAAGAAAAAAAGAAGTTAGAACAAAAAGAATAAATCAAGTTTTCATAACATTAGCAAAACTAGGGAAACCTAGTGACGCAAAGCTAAAGGGCCCTTCGAGGGTAGCCAGTTGCATCTCATCTATGATGAGGTTCAGCTGGCTTTTATATTTTGAAAAAAAGGAGAACCCGCATGAAACAATTACTTAGAGCATCCATCATGTTAATCGCTTCAATCGTACTGTTTTCTGCAGTTGTTTATGCTTGGTTCACAAACTCTGAAAAATCACATATTCAACCAGTTAATCAAAGTGTTATTCAACGTAATGTTGATATGAGCGTTCAATTTGGTATTAATGGTGGAGGTTACGAAGAATTTGATGAACCTTCAGAAATCAATGCTTATTTAAAAGCAATGAATCCAGGTGACTTCATTAATATTAAAGTTGTTATTAAAAATACCAATGATATCAGCATTGATCCCATGTTTTTAGATATTATGTTAAATAACATCAGAGCAACTGAAACCGATGAACCATATAACTTAACAGATTTCTTTTACATCGAAAATGGTACAATAAACTTAACGTGGTATGATAGTGATCAATCCTATAACCTTGGTCAATCTTATGACGAACAACATATTTTACTTGGCATGATTGACTCACAAACCATTGATTATTTAGGAGTTCCATTAGAAACATACCGTATGTCTAATTTATTCAATCATTCCTACGATGGAGAAACACTTATCGTAGATAATGATATCTCTATCCTTGATTCGACATTACCATCACAACATATGATTTCAGTCGAATTTAATATTGGTTTTGATCCTTATACACCCAATGTGGGTTTAGGATTCCAAGATGGAGAACTCTTTATTGATGGCATTTATACATTCTTTGGTGATTAAAGGAGCAAACCCATGATGAAACAAATAAGACGTTACAAACTCATGATTATTACTGTATCGTTTTTGTTGTTACTTGGATTGGGATCTATCACTTATGCATGGTTTGTCCTAGTTAACCGTACCGATTCTTTTGTTGCTACCGCAGCAAAGGTTGATATAGCTTATGATATTGATTTTGCAGGTCCAATTATTGAACCTGATTTTTTCATTGTTTCAGATGGTTATGAAATGATTAAAACAGGTGTGTTTAAAATCGATGTTACAGATCCAGATGCAGAAAACTATTTAACCAATTTAAGAATCAATATTCGTGTCAATAGTACTGTAAACACCTATATTCGTGTTTCAATAATTGATGCTTTAACACTCGCAACCATTGATTTTGAAGGTAATCGTGGAGAAGTAACGATCGTAGACCAACCCATTCCTTATGCATTTGATAGACAGTGGCTCGTTAACGATATCTTTTATGAAGATTTACATGATGCAGAAGTTGCATTAGGCGGTATCAAAGCAAATGACACCGTTGAACGCCTTGATGTTTGGTTTGATAACCGACTTGAAGATGGTTACTATTATTATCCTATGATGTTAGAAAGAACAACTGCGTCAACGCAGTTAACCATTCCTTTTATTGAAGAATATGATGGTTTTGAGTTTAATGCGAAATCATTTGGTTATAGTTTGCAGTTTGCGATTATTGTTGAAGCAATTCAAGCAGCAAATAATGCACCAGTGATTACTTGGGGATTACCTACTCCACCATGGGGAGGTGTTTGGGCATGATGAAAATAGTGAAGAAGACGATTGTTTTACTATTTACAATAGGTTTATTGTTTGGTATTGGTTCAACATTAGACTTTGATTTAAAAACACGTGGAGCAAACGATTATGGCTTAATTAATGAACACGCGTATGATGAACTTCCTGACTTAGTCTTACCTGATGACATCTATATCAGTTATACGACATTTAGAAATACGATTGCACCGACATCTGCTGCAATTATGAGTATCAATTTGAGCACATGGGATAAGATCATTCGTTTTGAATCAGCGGATGAACTTTATCGTTTCTCGATGGATGTCAGTTACAATTTAAAATACACAACATTTGAAACGAAGTTAACACAAGATGCGATTGGTCGTTTACTTGGCTTAGATTACGTTCTAGCACGTGATATCGATTATTCTGTTATGAAGTCTAAACGGTTTAACCCAATTGGTTATAATTTTGAAATTGAAGATACACTATATAGTCAAAAGTTCACCGGAACTTTTGATGGTAATGGATTTGAAATCTCTAATCTTTATCTATCAGGATTTGATGAACTTACTGAAATTCTTTATGAAGGTACTGAATTAGAAACTGAAATATCTTATACAGAGTACTATGCAATGTTTGCATATAACTCAGGTACGATTAAAAACTTTGGACTAATTAATCCAACATATGAATTTAACTTTGAAAGTGCAACGCTTTATAAAGCTGCTAACATTGTTGGTAAGAACTTCGAAACAGGTGTTGTTCACCACGTTTATACAATTGATTATAGAGCGACTGCTTTAGTATCTGGTATTCGTATGGTTGCATCCTCTGGTGAAGCAGCTGGTATTATGTTTGATAATTATGGTACATTCCATGATGCTTATTTTGCATCAAGAGTTGTGATGAATGCATCCTATGGATCAAGATTTACTGTACAACCCGTTTTATATGAAAATCATACGGGTGGAACTGTAAGTGATTTAGCCTATGATGATACGCTTTATCAAGAAAGTGTTACTGTATCAGGCTCGACTTATAATATTACAACACCTAATGGTATTGCTACACCTCTTGCGACAAGTGCAATTAGATCATCCAATGCTGTTCTTGGTAGTGATTGGTACTATTATCCTGCTGAAAGTAACCCTTATGCAAAATATCCATCCACATTTGGACTTAACTATGTAACGACACCCATCGTGATTGAACTATCAGATACGCCAGGTGATACAGTTACCCTAAATTCTTATTATGAGATCAGTGATGCGCTTGACTTTATCGCGTTTTCTAAGATGCTCAATTATACTAGAGAAGCTGGACAAACCCCATACCGTGAATTAAATTATGTCATCACTGGCGATATCGATATGAGAATTGTTGCTGCTAACTCTTATCAAACACCTTCTGTTGAGTTTGGTGGTGTTTTAGCAGGCATTGATGATGAAACCTATATTTATGGTTTAGAAATCGTCAATGGACATGCACAAGAAGCTTATCATTCTGGTATGTTTGGTGTTTTATTAGGACGTATTTATAACATCGTTTTCTACGACGCGAAAGTTTCATTAACAGAAACAGAAACGTATGCAGGTGTTCCAACCTATGTTGGCTTAATCGCAGGCCAAATGAAGGGTGGAATCATCAGAAATGTCTTAGCTGATGTCACGATTGATTTAGGACATAAGACATTGGGTGAAGTGCATGTTGGTGGTCTTGTTGGTGATGCCTTTGGTTTAGTCCGATCTGTTTATCTCGAAGGTGACATAATTGGTCAAGCTGATCATATTCTTAGAACCGATATATTAATTAATCCAACCTATTATATGGGTGGAGTTGTGGGGAGTGCATTAAATACACAACTTGTTTTACTTGATGCCAATACAGCGATTAACATCAGTGGTATTGGGACAACATCAACATCGATTAACGCATCAAGTGCACCGACTATTTATATGGGTGGTGTAGTTGGTTATGCAAATAACACATTAGGTCAAGAACATGTTTTTGGTATGTTATCTGCATCTGGTACTTTAAAAGTAGAAGAATTAAAGACTCAGCTTGCTGAAACATATTTTATTGGTGGTATCATCGGACAATCATCAGGTAGATCTTATGTACTCAGTCAATCATTTGGTAAGTTTTATAATCATACGACGATTCATCCTAAAAATAGAGGAACTAACCAAGTATATGCATCAGGCATCTTAAATTCAAATCACAGTGAAATGACTGAATTTATTCATCTCTTTAACGAAAGTAATGCATCACTAGACTATACAACCGATAACGGTGGAGTGATTACGGGTAATTTTACTAATCTAACGTATACAACATTGATCAATAACATTGGTCAAGAATTAACGATATCTCAAGCGAAAAACCGTCAATCCATTGAACTTTATGGAAATATCGATTTTTCTGGTTTATATTATAGTAGTCAAAATAAATACACGTTATTACGTTTTGTTGATAACGAAGGAGATATTACGTACAGCAATCAAACGATGGCTCAAACAACAAGAATCGCAGGAATTACATTATCAACAAACGTCGACTTCTTAAACGTATCCTATGCAGGAGATATCCGAGTTTATGATATTGAAATGCAAACCAATTCAACAACAGCTAAACAACTCTATGTCGCTGGTTTCGCAGAAACACTTACGATGGATCGCTTGATTAAAAATAGCCTTGTGAGTGGAAATATCGTTGTTGGTGGTATTATAACTAACCAGATTAACCGGACACCACAAAACAACATTTTCATCGGTGGATTTGTGAATAGAAATAACTCTGGTAACATGGACCCCAATGGTAACTTATCAATGCCTAAAGCAACCATAGGTATTTTGAACTCAATTAATGATGCGCATATCACTTCAACACAAAGTAATGATTATAGAGGTATCAGTGGTCATGCGAACGTCTTTGTTGGTGGACTTGCAACATTTAATGATGGTGATATTCAAGACAGTGCGAATTTAGGGGATATCCGTTTTGAAAACACAAGTAATGTAGATACAGCAAACGTTACCTTTAATACTGCCTCAACAGAAGGTGGTGCAACCACGAAATTTCGCTATGGAGTGATTACAGGTGGTATTTCAGCTGCTGTTCTTTCATCAAAATCACGCATTTATGACTCATCAAATAGAGGAGCAATCATTGCGTTATCGAAAAACTTTGCCAGATCTGGTGGTATTTTAGGAATGGCAATTCATAACGAGTTAATAAACGGTAACGTCACGACAGGCTATACACAATCAAGTTCGCTCATTCAAAACTCAATTTTATCGAACTGTATTAACAATGGTAATATATCTGCACTTACAGTATCTATTTCAAATTATTCAACTGGATCAGATTATCAAACAATGAGTGGTGGCTTAGCAAACCCATTTAGATATGATATTACACAACCAGTTCAGGCTTCAAGTTATCAAAATACCTATTATTCAACACTTTCATCAAGTTCTGTGAGAGTATATGTTGAAGATTCCACAGAAGAAAGACCTGGTATTAATGCAGCTGCAGGTGGCGTTATCGGTTATGGTTTATCAATTATGCGACGCATGGTTAACCATGGTCAGATCAGTTCAACCGATGTCGCTGGTGGTGTTGTTGGAGCAACTGTGGTTTTCCAGACAGCTTATGTGAAAATTGATACAGCGATTAACTATGGTACTGTTCGTGCTTTTAATCGAGGTACATCATCAAATAACTGGTTAAACTTTAGAAATGTCGATATCATGGATTACGAAACGGTAAGAGATAATTTCTATCCTGTTGATTCAACATTTATCTTCCCAAATACCTATAGTGATATTCGTTTATACCCCGATAGTAAACGTGGATTTGGCGGTATTTTTGGACGTCTTCAACGTGCAGCAAACCAGTTTATGTATGGGAATAACGATACAAGATCAACGTTCAACTTTATTGTTAATATGGACCCTAATGTCGATCTTATCGGTCGTCTCGATCAAGTTTTTAATTTCTATAGTTCACTTCGTTATTTCGACTTTACAAATGCTGTTTACTATAGCGCAAGAAAAAATGATACGACACAAGCTGTATTTACAGGTATTTCTTATTTCTACGATAACTCGAGTTCATCAAACAACACACTTTACGCAATACGTATTCAAAGAAATATATCAATTACATCCATTAAATATGAATATACCTATAATGCAGGCACAGACCAATGGTTGCGTACAACGTACAAGAAAACAACAAACCGTACTGAAATAGCACTTAATGGACGTCGTTATTATCGTGAAGGATATGCTGAAGCTGATTATGATAACTATCAAACCGAAGTCATTTCGAGAAGTGATAAACCAGCGCATAATTCAACTGGATGGACTGCAGTTTCTGGTTCAACGGTTGCTGTAGGTACACAAACTGAATATAAATATGAACACGATTTACCGCTTTATAATCAAGTTTGGGATGATGATGCAACTAAAGTGATCAACTCTCAATCAACAACTCAAGTCCCAAATAGTTATTATCTTTTTGGTACATCCTTAGCAGTTCCAACCATCACAGAAGAAGTCTTAGATACCGTTGGTGAATATGTATATGGATCATCCTTCCCTATGATTACCGATACCGTTCTACAACAATATATTTATTACGCTGAAAACGGTAACTTATCACCAACGTTTAAAAACACACGTCCTAACGGTATGTACGTTCTTTCAACTTCGTCTGGTTCAACCTTTGGTTCGATTCTACCAGCTAACTTAAGATTTGAACGTCTATTGCCACTTTACGCAAATCCTGGAGAACTTCCACCATTTGATGTTGATTATGAAAACCCAACACGCATTATGGCTTCTGCAAGCCCTCTTTATACAAC
>JAEWVV010000136.1 GCA_023458995.1 Bacillota bacterium | reverse complement strand
ATGCAATTAAAGAAGGTAATGCAACAGCCTCAATGAGCGCATTCAATAAGATAGGTTTATTATCGTCAACATCTCATTATAATTTATACGAGGGATTACTTCGTGATGAATTTGGTTTCCGTTATTCAACCGTAACTGATATGTTTGGTTGGGGTTATAGCCCTGGCACATCTGGTGATATGGCAGCAAGAACAAACATTACTCCACTAGGTTCTTGGACAAATTCTTTTGGTAGAAATATTGAAGGAACATGGGATCCAGTTAATAATAATGTTGTTGTTACATTCACGGAAGACATTACAAACGGTACTAGATGGACGAAAGATGATGCAACTGGAACATCAACACAAACAATCAATGCAACAAACCCAGTAAGCATTAACAAGATCAACAACCGTGATTTTGCAGATTATGCAACCACTGGAGTTATGGTTGATTATTCAACTTCAACAGTCAATGGTCCTTCTGCAGCATATAAAGATGCAACAACGATGAAAGATGGGGTTACATTATATGCTAAGAATGATACTCTTGTAAGTTATACACAATGGTATGCAGTTCGTACAGCAGCTAAGAGTTTGTTATTTGCACAAGCAAACAGCAATACAATGAAGAACAACGTCGTTACAACTGGATACATTGGTAAAGAATTCCAAGGTACACAAGGTACAAGTATTCCTTCTGGTGGTTTTGACGTGACATATGAAGGTTTAGCAGGTGCAGTTTATTCATTACCTATAAACCAAACATTACCTCAAGGTTTAACATTAACTCAAGCTGGAAGAATTACAGGTAGTTCAACTGAAGCAGGAACATTTAATGTAAACGTTCTAGCAACTGTTGATGGATATATTAAAGTTACCGTTCAACATACGATTACGATTGCTCCAATATTCTCCTTAACAGGCGTAGATCAAATTGCACTTAATGAAGCAGTTAATGGGGCAGTATCATCACCAAACTGGTACTTAGGCATGGTTTCAGGATCTGGTAGTCAAGCTTCAACGATTACCTATATGAACTTCAGTTTAGTCAGTGGTCAATTACCAGTTGGCTTAACAATGAATGCAGATGGCACGATTACTGGTGTTCCTACAGTTTCAGGCACATATAATGCAGTCGTTTATGTAGATATTATTCGCACTAGAAATAGTAATCAGGCTCAAACATTCTTCAACTTTACAACACCGATTACCATTACAGTTCCACCAATGAATTTAGAAGATTTTGCAGATGTCACCTTTGATGGCAACTTCACAGGTTCGAATGCCCAAGTATTTATGGTCAAGAAAGGTCAAACTGCAAGTCCAATTGCAGCGCCTTATCGTCCAGGTTATATCTTCGCTGGTTGGTATCAAGACGCTGCCTTAACAACACTGGTAGATTTCTCAGTAGCAATTAGTGCTGATGTCACTCTCTATGCAGGTTGGGAAGCACTTAGTGCAGATCAAGATGCACTTAATCAAGCAATCGTCAGCCTCAATGCACTTATTGCAGCACTTGACTTAAAGGTTGATGGTAACGTAGATTCAATCGAAGACATCGAAGCGCTCATTGTATCAATTAATGCAGCAATCGCAGCAAACGACGCTGACATTGAAGATCTAGATGATGCAGTTGAAAGTTTAACAACAGCACTAAGCGCACTTGAAACGGCACTTGAAGCAGCTGATGGTGATCTTGAAGATGAACTCACAGCACTTGATACAGCTCTAACAAATCTAAACACACTTCTTGCAACAGAAAAGGGTCGCATCGATGATATCGAAGCAGGTCTCAATGCTCCTGAAACAGGTTGTGGTTCAGCAATTAATGCTCAAAGCTCTTTATTTGCAGTAATAGCAATTATGACACTTGCTGTTGTGATTGTACTCGTTATGCAGAAGAGAAAGAATCAAACACACTAAGATATCCTTATCTTAATGTAAACTAAAACTTTAGATCAGCCTTGCAGGGGTATCCAAGATAATAAGGATATCCCTGCTCTGGGTTGATGTTTTACCAGAATTCTGTATTTGTTATGACTTAGGTCATTGTAAGACAAAAGCGAAATTCATGGTTTTTGTCTTATAGATTAATAAGAATGAATAGAGAGTATGTTTCATCGTACACGAGGAGGAAAAATGAAAAAACTTTATTTTAAGCAGTCTTTATATGTGTTTCTTTTAGCCCTTTTAACAGTAGGTTTATTTGCATGTAAAACTGAAGAACCCACACCTGAGGAGGTCAAATATAATGTTATTTTTGATGTTAATGCAGGTGATGATGTTGTCACAAATGAACCCAGTGTAATTCGTGTTCTTGAAGGACAAAAAGCAGTCGAACCTAGTCCTGATCCAGGTAGAAACGGTTACGACTTCAAAGGTTGGTATTCAAATAAACAAGGCACTGGTAGCGCATATGACTTTAATACACCTGTAACAGGTAATCTAACACTCTATGCAAAATGGGATGTTACGATTATTTATCATACAGTGACGATTGATTATATGGGTGGAGGTACTAATAGTACTCAGGATATCGCTCATGGTGAACTTATATCACAACCAAGCGAACCTGTTAGAAGTGGTTACCGATTTGCTGGATGGTACATTGATCAATCATTTAGTTCACAATACAATTTCTCAAATACTGTAAGTTCTGACTTTTCGCTCTATGCAAAATGGATTCAGCTTGTCTCAATCACCTACAACTTAAATTATGATGGAGCACCACAAAACGTTATTGTCTCTCTTGATATTAACCAAACTCCTGATGAACCAGTAACACCTGTTAGAGAAGGTTTTACATTTGCAGGGTGGTTTTTAGATTCAAATGGAAATGGTGTTTATGAATTTGAACCACTGGCAGAAAATTTAGTAGTCTATGCAAAATGGATTGATAATTCATCAGCAAACACATTTACTGTTGAGTTTAATTATAACTACATAGATTCACCAAGTAATGTGATTCAAACCGTTACTGAAGGTGGTGTATTTACACAAATTAGTACAATAAGAGAAAATTATAGATTCTTAGGATGGTACACGGACTTAAATACTTATTTGAATCGCGTGACATCGTCAACACCTATTTCATCGGATTTAGTTTTATATGCAAAATGGGTACGCACATATGCATTTAGTGTTGATTATAATTATCAAGGTGCAATCAATCCCAATGCAACAGTAGTTGATGAGAATACACCCATCACCACACCACAATCACCATCGCGTATTGGATACACATTCGCTGGATGGAGTAATGCTTCAAACGGTCTAGTTGGTTATGATTTTTCTTCAGGTATTAACCAAAACACAACCGTATATGCACAGTGGAGTAAAGTGAATGTTTTTGAAGCAGAATATCTTGATTTCTCGGATTTCTTCGGTTGGGGATTTTCTGGTAATGCTACTGGAACAGATGCAATCGTCGAAGATATTGGCGGTGTTGGAGAAGCAAGCAATGGACGTTTTGTTACCTATCTATATGGAAAAGGTATTACATTAAGTTTTGTTATTAACTCAGATCGTAATATCGATCATGTGACATTAACACTCAGATTATCGGGAGAAGTCAAAGACTTTTATATCCAATCAATGAAATCACCTGGAGTACTTGAACAAGAACCGGTCTATACAGTGAAAGTCAACAACCAAGCTATTCAATATCCCAATATCGTATTTACTGGTGTACCTTCACAATCTGAGAATACATTATTACCGTTTACAGATATTGTGATTTCAACGACAGTAAACTTAGTGCAAGGTGCAAATACAATTCTTTTAATTACAGATAATGAACTCGTCATGGGTGGAACCATGGGAGCTACAGCACCGATGGTTGACTGTATTAAACTGACAACGTATGCTGTATTAAGTTGGGATCCTGTTCTTGATAATTACTAGTATTTAATAAATTGTTCAAATTAAAGGAGTAGAATATGAATATTTTTAAGCAGGCAATGCGCGCAAAACAAGCAAAAGTGTGGGCTATACTCACCTCAATTACATTAGTTATACTCGTTGTACTTACAACTTTATCCCTCACATTGTTTTATGATCTTTTCAGTAATCTATGGGGTAAAGAACGACGTATTACAGCAGATGGCATAGAACAAATCTATTACACAGATTTTGAAACCAAACAAGAAGCACGTTTGAATGGTGAATCTGTGAATGAAAAGATTAATGAAGAAGGTATTGTCATGCTTAAGAATGATCTTAATGCATTACCTCTTCCCGCTGGCACAAAACTGAGTGTTTTTGGCAAAAATTCAGTCAAACTTGTTTATGGTGGCTCTGGTTCAGGAGCTGGTTCTGGATTATACACAAAAACTATTTTTGAAAGTCTAGAAGCCGCAGGATTTCAGTTTAATCCAACATTAAAAGAATTTTATGAAAGTTCTGCATCTGGAAATGGTAGAACTTCAAATCCTCAGATGGAAAATGATGGAAGTATTAATCTAATCACAGGTGAAACACCATGGGAAAGTTATTCTACAGATGTCATTAATTCTTTTGGTACATATGATGATGCAGCATTAATTGTTATATCGCGTATTGGAGGAGAAGGTTGGGATTTACCACGCCGCATGATTGATAAAGAAGGTAATCTTGCTACTGGAGCAAGATCTGTAGATGACCACTATTTACAACTCGATAGCAATGAAACAAAGATGATTGAAGAAGTTGCTAAAGTGTTTGACAAAGTAATTATTGTTATCAATAGTAGTGCACCAATTGAAATGGGATTTATCGATGATCCAACTCACTATGCATACGAACCCAATATCGATGCTGCATTATGGATTGGTGCACCTGGTGACACAGGTATTATGGCACTTGGAAAAGTCTTAAATGGCACTGTTAACCCATCTGGTCGTACAGTAAACACTTTAGTTAGAGATTATAAATTAGATCCTACATGGCAAAATTTTGGTAACAACTTAACACAAAACGGTCAGATGTATACATCAATTATTGATAAGATTTCAAACTACGCTTATGCATTTGTGGACTATGAAGAAGGTATCTATGTTGGATATCGTTACTATGAAACCAGAGGCTTTACTGACGGTGAAGATTGGTATGATGACCACGTTGTATTCCCTTTTGGTTATGGTTTAAGTTATTCAACGTTTAGTCAAGAAATTACAAATAAAAATGGTTTAAACAATGACACAATTGTAAAAGGTGATGATATTTCAATTAACGTCAAAGTGACGAATACCGATACAGTTGCTGGTAAAGATGTTGTTCAAATTTATGTTACAGCACCTTATATCAATGGACAAATCGAAAAATCTCATGTCATTTTGGTTGGTTTTGCAAAAACATCACTACTAAATCCTGGTCAAAGTGAAACGGTCAATGTAAAGATTAATCCTTACAGTTTTTCATCATATGACTATAATGATAAAAATCAAAACTCATTTAGCGGTTATGAATTAGACTCTGGATCTTATATTTTCCGTTTAGGTAAAAACTCACATGAACAATATGATCAATTCACTATGAATGTGCCAGCGAATGGAATTAAATATCAAACAGATGAAGATACAAATAATGCAGTGATCAATCGTTTTAGTGATGCAGATGATGAATTATCTGTTATTCTATCGCGTTCAGATTGGGAAGGTACTTTCCCATCTATGAGAACTGCAGCAGAAAAAGTGATATCAGCTCTTACAAATAGTGGTATCAATTCTGTTGAAACAAATAATCCTAATCAATATGCTGATTTCCCTATTATTGGTGAATCAGGTGAAGTGACACTTCGTCAACTGATTAATAAGACTTATGATGACCCACTATGGGATGAACTCCTTAATCAAATTAGTGCGGATGAACTGATTGACTTATTTAATAAAGGTGCATTTCAGACCATTGATATCTTGAGTATTGGTAAACCCAAAACGATTGAAGCAGATGGTCCAAGTGGATTTGTTAACTTTATGTCAAATCCAGATTTAGGTGCTGTATATGGTACATCACATTATGCTGGTGAACCTGTCATGGCAGCAACATTTAATGTAGATTTACTCTTCGATTTAGGTGAAGCAGTTGGTGATGAAGCACTGATTGGTGATGAAAGAGGAGATGGAGCTCCATATTCAGGTTGGTATGCTCCAGGTATGAACTTACATCGTTCTGTTTTTGGTGGACGTGTGGGTGAATATTATAGTGAAGATCCATTCTTAAGTGGTATGTTAGGATCAGCGCAAATTCAAGGAGCGAAGAGTAAAGGTGTTTACACAATGGTTAAACATTTCGCAGTCAATGAACAAGAAACTAATCGTTCAGGTATTGCAACTTGGGTTGATGAACAAACACTGCGCGAAATCTATTTAAAACCATTTGAGTATGCTGTTAAAG
>JAEWVV010000135.1 GCA_023458995.1 Bacillota bacterium | reverse complement strand
GGTTGTAATATCGGTATCATCTACTGTAATTTTACCCATATCATAACTCTTCATGTCATAAAAGCGCATAAGTAAACTCATAAGAGAACTCTTACCAGAACCGGTATGTCCAACTAAACCAACCATTTGGCCCGCTTTAATATCTAAATCGATTCCTTTTAATACTGGATTTCCTTCACTATAAGAAAACCAGATGTTATCAAATTTAACATGACCTTTAAAACGTGGTATTTCTTCAAATGAACCATCTTCCTGTTCAC
The DNA here is from genome assembly GCA_023458995.1 of Bacillota bacterium. Lineage (GTDB taxonomy): Bacteria > Bacillota_I > Bacilli_A > Acholeplasmatales > Acholeplasmataceae > Peloplasma. The sequence goes on along the minus strand of JAEWVV010000135.1, from coordinate 3,820 downwards.
CATCAATGATTTTAAAGATACGATCTGTTCGAACCATCGCATGCTGCAAGTTTCCAATTTCTCTAAAAAGAGTACCCACTGGTTCAATGAGTCTTGATAAATAATCGTTATAGGCATAAATAATACCAGCTGATACAACAAAGCCTGAAACTGTTAAATATCCGTTACCAAAGTAAAGAATAATAACTGCAGTAACAAGTGCACCAATCAAACGGATCATGTTCCAACCAATCGATAGATGTAAAATATTTTCTTTAATCTTTTCATCCATAAACTCATGGGAAAGTTTATTGAAACGGTCTTCTGTTTGGCGTCTAAAATTAAAAATTTGTAAAATGTTAATACCATTAATGATTTCATTTAACTGTGCAGTAAGCATGGATGCTTGTTCATTAACTTTCACAGCGATTTTATTTAAACGCTTTGTGAAATACTTAAGCCAAACGTAAACAACAGGGAAAATAATGAATGTGAGTAATGCAAGTTTTTTATCCAAATAAAACATTCCAATATAAGCGAAGATTACGGCTAAAGAAGCGTTAACAAGCAAGTTCATAATGGTAGAAAATAAATTCATCATACCACCGACATCACTAATGATGCGGTTCGCGATTTTACCTGCTGGTTCTGTTTCAAAATAAGTCATAGGCATCTTTTGAAGTGAGCGAACAGCATCTTGTCTAGCATCTCTAACGATATTGACGTTAATCATTGATGTTGTAATTCTTTGGATATAGGTAAATATGGTTTGTAAGAAGAATCTTACGGTGAGTAAAAGTATCAAAATTGTAAGTGGTCTAACGAAAGGTTGATAAAATTGAATGACTTCTTGTTTACCTAGTTTTGTTGCCTGGTAATTACGTGTAACTCCTTCTTGTGTGACAATGGTGAGTTGATTACCACTTAACTTTTTACTTCCCATCACAACTTCTTCATCTACAAAATAATATTTACCTTGGTAAATCACAATGGATACACTGTGATCTGATTCAACTTCTTGACTGAAATAGCGGTTATTATACTCAACTTGCTTATCAACTTCTTCTACTTCATACCAAGGACGCTCAATACCAACTAAGTAATCATCTAAGATCGATTTAACGATCAGTGGTGCAAGTAATCCAAGCATTTGAACGATCAACATGGCAGAAAGTGAAATAAATAGCAGTTTTTTATATTTAGCGATATAACGCCATACTTTTTTCATTGTTTTCATGTTGTCACCTGCTCACTGTCATTTGTTGGATGTACTGATGCTTATACCATCCATCTTGACGTAATAATTCTTCATGCGTTCCACGTTGCGTAATTTTTCCATCCTCAAGCACTAAAATTAAATCTGCATCTCTTACTGCAGAAAAGCGGTGAGCAACAATGATATTTGTTTTATTCTTTCTAAAATCTTTTAAATGTCCGATAATCGTATCTTCAGTTTTCGCATCAACTGCAGATAGCGAATCATCTAAGATAAGGATTTCAGGATCTTTAATAAGAGCACGCGCAATCGATAATCTTTGTTTCTGTCCTCCTGAAAGGGTAGTTCCTGATTCACCAACCATGGTCTGCATATCGTGTTGAAGGAAGTGAAGATCTTTTTCAAAGTCAGCAATCTTAACCGCCTTATCAAGCGCTTCTATGGTAGCATTCGGTTTACCAATCATAATATTTTCTTCAACAGATCGTTTAAATAACATATGTGTTTGAGGAACATAACCAACAAGATCACGAATCGCATCAACTTTAAAAGATTCAATCGATGTACCATCGATATAGACCTGACCATCTGTGACATTAAACTCACGAAGCAGTTGTCTAATCAGCGTTGATTTTCCTGCTCCTGTAGGACCAACTATACCTAATGTTTGACCATTTTTAATGGTAAATGTTATATTTTTAATCACAGGTTGTTTATCAAAAGGATATTTAAATGTCACGTTTTTAAATTCAATTTCTTTAAACTGAACAATCGGTTTAGAATCTTTTTCATCATGCACAATTGGAAATTGTTGCATAATTTCATCAAAACGGTCAACAGAGATCGTTGCGTTATTAATTTGAGAGAATATATTTGATATCGAAATAATTGGGTTAAATAACATACCAACATAAGAGACGAATGTAATTAAGCCACCCAAAGTCATCTCTTGTTGCATAATGTAATAAATACCAAATGAGAAAGCAAGAATATAGGTTATCCCATAAATCACTTCAAATAAAGGGTTAAACCAGTTTTCAAAACGAACGATATATCTCCAAGATTCAATATCTGCATTAATTGCTTTATATTGCTTCTTCAAATCATTATCTTCTTGAACATATGCTCTAATTGCACGTTGTCCTTCAACAGATTCTAATACTTTTTCTGTCATATCTGCATAGATTTCACGATGCTTTTTAATGTATTTACGTTTTTTGTTACGAATAATGTTTAAAACAGTAAGTCCAATTGGCATGATTAACACAGAGATTAATGTGAGTTTCCAACTGATTGTAAATGCCATAACTGAGATGGCAAATAAAATAACACCCACGTTAAAGATAATACCTTCAAGCATTGAAGATGCTGCCTGAGTAATCGCATCTAAGTCAGCTGTTACACGGGAGATAAGATCTCCTTTTTCATACTTTTCATAAAACTGTGAGTCCATATCAAACAAATGTGATAAATATTTTTGTCGCATTTTAAAGGATAGTGTTTGTGCGGTTTTATTCGATAAATGGTTATAAAGAAAACTGAGTAAATATCTCGATACTGGAAGTAAAACTAAAAAGAATACGAGCCAGAATAGCGTTTCTTGAGTAAGCCCACCAGAAACGATGGTATCAATTGCTAGTCCTAATACATATGCAGGTGATAATGATATCGAGGCAATCGATATTAATAAGAAAAACATGAGAAGATATGTCTTCCACTGTTCTTTCACAAACCATCCAATTTTTCTAAAAATATTTCCCATGATGTACCTCTAGTGTAGTTTCCATGTGTCATTATACACGATTGTAAGGAGATAAAATAATAAAGTTTCGATGAAAATGATTTCACTGATGATTAAATTAAGAGATTGTTTTAGAATGCATTAAAATCTATAATTTAATGAGATTTCCGCCTGCCGCTTTTAGCAAGCGATTCATGATGGCTTGACCTAAATCACGTTGTGGTAAAGCCGGAATAAAGATTTTTTCGATATTAAGTGCATCCATTTGTCTTAGTGCTAAGAAGATATTTCTACCAATCTCTTCCATATCATCAATTGAACCTAAATTGACCTTATAAAACCCTTTGAGTTCAGTCTGATATTCACTAGGTGCGATCACACCATATTTTTTTTCATCAAGCACATTGGTCTCATGATTAATATAAGAAATGACTAATTCCCTACTTCCATCAACAAGATAGACTTTCCCCTTAGGTGCGTAGTGTCGATATTTCATTCCTGGCGCTTTTGGAATATCCTTAACTTCATCTTTCGTGGAGTCCATAATTCCAATACCTAGTGTTTCTTCAATCATTTCTTTCGTGATTGCACCAGGTCTAAGAAGAATTGGAATTGGTGTTGTCATATCAATCACGGTTGATTCTAATCCAATATCAACTTGGCCACCATCGATCATCATGTCAACTTTCCCATTAAAATCCTCTAGGACATGTTTGAATAGTGTTGATGAGGGTTTACCAGATATATTCGCTGAAGGTGCACAAATTGGCACTCCTGCGGCTCTAATGAGATCTCTTGCTGCAGAAGATGAAGGTATACGAACACCTACAGTTGAAAGACCTCCTGATACTGCATTTGGAATGATATCTTTTTTTTTAAATACC
>JAEWVV010000134.1 GCA_023458995.1 Bacillota bacterium | reverse complement strand
TCTTACAAGATCCAGCAATGTTTAAAGGAACGATTGCAGATAACGTTAGATTTGGTAGAGAAGCATCTGATGAAGAAATTGAGCAAATCCTAAGAAATATTGGAGGAGGAAAACTTCTTGATAAGCTTGAGAATGGTGTTAAGACAGTGATTACACGTGGTGGTGGTAACTTATCGGTTGGTGAAAAACAAATTATTTCATTTGCGCGTGCTGTTATTCATGATCCTTCAATCCTTGTCATGGATGAAGCAACCGCTAATATCGATACTGAAACAGAAACCATGTTACAAGAAGCTCTTGAAAAAGTAAAGCACGGTAGAACGATGATTGTTATTGCTCACCGTTTATCAACGATTAAGAATGCAGATAAGATTGTTGTTTTAGAAAATGGTATCAAAGTAGAAGAAGGCATGCACAAAGATTTACTCGCGAAAAATGGTGTTTATGCCAATATTTATCGTTCACAAATTAAACCAGGAGCGGAGATTTTATAATCTTCGCTTTTTGTTTTATGTAGCATCACATATGATGAATAATGGGTATCCTACTTATGGTAAAATAAGAAGAAAAGGGGTGAACATGTGAAAAAGATACATCTAGCTATTCTTACCATCATCTTGGTCTTTTTTTTCATGTTTATGAAAGCTCCTTTAGAGATTGATGCAAAGGATATTGAATTAAATCCCATCTTATCTCATGAAGGTGGTTTTTATCATGAAGCTTTTATGCTATCGATTACACCTAAAGAAAACACAGAAGTGTATTATACATTAGATGGTTCAAAACCAAATAAAAATAGTATGTTATACATAGATCCTATTTATGTTCAGAAGGAGTTCATTGAAGCTGATGGATCTGAGATCATCATCTCTGAGACCAGTCAAATTAGTGGACCTTTATCAATGATTGTTACATCGGATAAAAACTGGGTATCACCAAAAGAAGATATCTTTAAAGCAACCGTACTTCGGGTAATTGCTTATGAAATAGGTTCAAAAAAAGAAAGTGAAATACTTACACATACCTATTTTGTTGATGACATGATGAGTGATCGTTATACGTTTCCTATTTTTTCAATCACATCAGATCCATCAAATCTTTATGATTATGAATCTGGAATCAATATCCAAGGGAAAAACTATAAACCAAATCCAGATGGTAATCAAAACAATAACCGCACTGGAAATTATTTTATGACGGGTGATCAATGGGAAAGAGAAATTCATCTAGAGTTTTATGATACAAATGGTATTCTACAGATGTCTCAAGATGCTGGTATTAGAATTCATGGTGGTTTATCAAGAAAGTATCCAATCAAAAGTTACCGTCTTTATGCAAGAAGAGAATATGATGAAGAAAATACGTTTAATTATCCGTTTTTTGAAGATAAGGATATAGATTCATTTAAACGTCTTGTTTTAAGAAATGGTGGTCAAGCGTACCAATATTCGTTTTTTGGGGAAGCATTCGCTCAAAGTTTATTAAAACCACTCGAACTTGACATTCAATATAGCACACCCATTATTCTCTTTGTCAATGGTGAGTATTTTGGTATACGTAATGTACGTGACCGTTTTGATGTCAACTATCTTGAAAGTCATTATGGTATCGATGAATCAAGATCGACTATATTAACAGGTCATGCTTATTTAGAAGATGGATCGCGATTAGGCCAAGCGCATTACCAAGCACTATACACCTACGCAAACTTAAATGACTTAAGTAATTCAAAGCACTTTAAGCATATAGAACGTTCAATGGATATTGATAATTATATCGATTATATGATTTCTGAAATTTACTTTGGAAATATCGATTGGCCACAAAATAACATCCTTTATTGGCGCAAAAATACAACCTATAATCCCAATGCTCCTTATGGTCATGACGGAAGATGGCGCTGGATGATTAATGACTTGGACGGATCATTTGCTATCTCATTTGGTACCGTTAGTCCAACGTTTAATTCCTTTGAAAGACTAACGGGTGAAAACTGGAAAACAGGTAAACTATTCGTTAATCTCTTAGAAAACGAACAGTTTAAGGGAAGGTTTACTTACCGAATGTTAGAACTTCTAGATACGATCTTTGATAAAGATAGAGTAAGTGATGAACTAGATCAAATGACAGATTTATACAAACCTGAAATGGAAGAGCATATAAATAGATATGGTTATCCTACTTCATATGAAACGTGGCTTATGTATGTCGAACGTATGAGAGCTTTTTCTAATGGAAGAAAAGATCAACTGATTACCTTTATGGAAGCTTATTTAGGTCTTGATACTAAACATCAAGTAAACATTTCATATGATGATGAAAAAGGTTCAATTGAAGTTGGCCATATAAAAGATCATACCGGAAGTTATGATGGTTCATTCTACCACGATCTACCTATCTCAATTCAAGCAGTTCAAAGAGATGGTTATCATTTTAAAGGATGGTACTATAATGAAATGCAAATATCTGATGATAACCTCTTGATCATTAGCCCGGAAATGAACTTAAATCTATATGCAGTATTTGAAACAGGTGAGATTCCTCAAACAAATAACAGCGAAAAAAAGATAATTCTCCCCATTATTTTCTCTATCATAACACTTTCTAATAGTACTTATTTTCTAATATTAATCAAAAAGAAAAAGAACAGATAGTATCACTTGAAAGAACATCAATATTTGGTAAAATGGTGTCAATTGGAGGTTATATCATGCGCTTTTTAATGTTTATCAAATTGTTTCGTATGATCTTTAATCAAAAATACTACCTGATTTAGGTTACATTCAAAAACAAGGATTACTCGCAGTCAAAATAGCTCAAACATTCGCACTTCGAATAGATTTTTTAAGCGAGAAAACATGTAGCCACTTAGCAAACTTATACACAAGAACTACACCTATTGCAGAAGAAGATTTTCATAGTCTATTAAGATTATATACAAATGAAGAATGGTTTACGCATTTTGAATCGATTGATGAAGTACCACTTGGAAGTGCATCCGTCGGTCAAGTTCATAGGGCTACATTAAAGAATGGTGAAAAAGTAGTCATCAAAGTGATTAAGAAAAATTTCAAGAAATCATTTGAAAAAGATGTTAGAGCACTTAGACGTCTCATTAAGTTTGTTATCTTCTTTTACCCCAAAATAGCTAAAGTCGCTGATCCAGTTGGTATTTTAGAACATATCGAAGAACATA